>JAYSPJ010000829.1:0-8146 GCA_043722155.1 Bradyrhizobium sp. | reverse complement strand
GACGGAAGGCATCTGGAGCGAGGTGGTGTCGCTGCCGAATGCCTTGATGCGGCAGGCCCGCGCCGACCAGGCCCATGCGCCGGTCAAGGCGGCCGTGACCGCGCAGATCGCGGTCGCCATCGCCATCCTCTCGTTTGCGCCGGTCCGGCTGACCAACCTCGTCTCCATCGAACTCGGCAAGAACCTGATCAAGCCCGGCGGTCCGAACTCGCCGTTCTGGCTGATCTTCCCGCACTATGACGTCAAGAACCGGGTCGATCTCGAATTTACGTTCGACGAACGCCTCACCCGACTGATCGATGAGTACATCCACGAGTTCCGGCCGACGCTGGCGCGCGGCTCCAACGCGGCCTGGCTGTTCCCGGGCGTCGCCGGCGCGCCCAAGACGGCGAACATGTTCAGCACGCAGATCAAGGAGCGAATCCAGAAAGCGACGGGCGTGCAGATAACGGTCCACCAGTTCCGCCATGCCTGCGCAGCAATCTATCTCAGGCACAACCCCGGCGATTACGAAACCGTCAAGCGGCTGCTCGGTCACCTCAATATCCAGACCACGATCAACTTCTACTGCGGGTTGGAGACAACCCAGGCCAATGAGGCGTTCGGCAAGATCATCCGTGAGCACATCAAGTTCGAAGACGAAGCGGCATTGCGGTGATGTCAACGCCCGAGCATATGGTGTCATCAAGCGAAGCAAAAATCCGATCACTCCCGATCGAACGGTGGCCCGAGTCCGACCGCAAAGCTTGGATAGCGGCCAGCCGGCCGAGCCAGCGCCTGAACCGTGGCGGCGCCGGGGGCCACCTAAAACCGATCACCCTCAACGATCTTAGCCGGCGCTACGGCTATTTCCTCGATTGCATGAACCGGCGGGGACTGCTCGATCCGGCCAAGACGGCGGGCGCCCACGTCACGCCGGAGAATGTCGACGCCTATTTGAAGGAATTGGTCGCCCGCGTCGGCTCGGTGACGGTCCAGGGATCGATCTACAAGTTGCGACGGGCCTGCGAACTCATCGATGCCGCGCGCGATCTATCATGGCTCGCCGACATCGAAAAAGACCTGGCTCTGGTGATGCGGCCACGTTCAAAGGCCGATCGCTGGGTGCTGACCGAGGTCCTCGTCGAGGCCGGCCTGACCCTGATCGCGGAAGCCGAAAACTCCCGCAAAATGTCAAAGCTCGGTCAGGCGCGCCAGGTTCGCAACGGCTTGATGGTCGCCATGCTTGCCATGCACCCCATCAGGCTGAAGAACTTTGCCGATCTGGAAATCGGGCGCAACTTCGTCGAAATCAAAGGCTCGTGGTGGATCGTGCTGTCGGCGTCAGAGACAAAAGAGGATCGCCCCGACGAGCGTCGGATCGACGATCTGCTCCAGCCGGCCCTGGATCGCTATCTCAAAACGTACCGGGCAATTCTGACGGAAGCAGATCAATCGACCACGGCCTTGTGGCTCTCCTCGAACGACGGTGCTTCCATGAGCTATTCCGGGGTCGAGCGCGTCATAACCGAAACTACTCGCTCGACCGTCGGCGTCCCCGTCAGCCCGCACCTGTTCCGCACCGCGATCGCCTCCAGTGCTGCCATCCATGGCAACGCCAATCCGCACCTCGCCAGCGCGCTGCTGCATCATACGGACAACCGCGTGACCGAAAAGCATTACAATCGAGCGTCGAGCATCAGCGCGGGGGAGAGCCTGCGAAGCATCACTCAAGGATACATAAAGGACTAGCGCACAAAGGTCCGGTCAATGTCTGCTGTGCAGCGAATAGCGGACTCAAGTCGGACATAGTGGCATGTCCGGGTTGTGCCATAAGCCGACATTGCTAAGAAATGCGAAAGGTTCACAAGCACGAACCCACTACTGTCCGATACCCCGCGTGCTGCCAAGTGAAGGGTAGCCCTCTGGACTAGGATCGGCCCCCTTGCTGATTATCCGAAGGCGTGCGCGCATCGCCTCGATCTCGGATTGTTGGCCGGCAATAATCTCCTCAGCGAGCCGGCGCACGAGCGGATCCTTTCCGTGGATCAACACAAGCCGCGCCATTTCTACGGCCCCCTCATGATGAGGTATCATCGTTGCAAGAAAGTCTCGGTCGGCATCACCGGTCGGCATCGAAGACATCATGTCTTTGTGCATCTGGTCCATTGCCGTCGCAAGCGCCTGCGCGAAAGCATCGCCTGACGACCAAGGGGTCGGCGTTTCAGCATGATGCACGTGCCCTTGCTGGGCGACGGCTGCAGACATGCTGACCAGATCCGGCATGAAAATGGGCGCCGCCACCGTTGTAATGATACATCCAGAAACAAGCCATGTCGCTGATTTCCGCCTCATAATAGTCAGCCTGCCTGCCCAATGACGCCGGGCCGTACATAAACCAAGTTGATGCTTTTCTTATTACGCAGCTTGCCGGAAGGAAGCGCCATCTCGCCCAACGGGATCTGGGTCATCATCTGCGGCTTCAATGGATCGGAAACGTCAAATGCTGTGCAGACGGTCTGCCCAGCGTTTGGCGTGTTCGGCAGTTCATCCTGCTCATGTGCAACATAGAGGCGCGTGCCTTCCGGGTTGGTCCACAGGCCATGCGCTTCGCGCCCGCCAGAAAAGAACTGTCCAACGACCTTACGCTGTCCGCCCGTGACCGAGCGGTCGATGATCGCGATACGGCTCGAAGCAACGCCGCCTGGGCCGCCGTCATCGACCCGCGCAAAGCTCGCATAGACAGCCTTACCTCTTGCATTTTCTACAAATTCGACGTGGTTTGGTCGGGCGTTCTCGCCAAGCGCAACGGTATCAAGCACGGTCGGGCGCTCGCCAATACTCCAAGCGGATAATGCGTCGGCAATCTTGTGGGAGAGCCAAATTTCCTTGCCATCTGGTGATGATTTTAGGAATGGCGTGAAGGCGCGTGGATCCTGCGCCTTGATATCAAGCGTCGCGACACGCTTCGGGCGGCTGCGGCCTTGCGCATCCATATTGGTGGCGAATACGTCAAGTTGCGACACTTTTTGAGAAGCCACAAAGGCCAACTTCCCATCTTTCGAGAACCAAACCTGGGCTGGACCGTTGATCGTCTTGACATAGGTGCGCACCGCGCTTGACCCCTCGCCCGCCACCTGACGCAATGCTGCCGCGACGTCGATAATCGCAATACGATCTTCGCCGCGAATTGAGACCCAGATTTCCTTGCCGTTGCGCGTGAAGGTCGGTTCGTGCGGCTCGCGCCCTACAAGGATGCCGCTCGTCAACCGTTCCTTGTTCGTCGTCTCGCCAGCTTGGGGATTGGCCGTGTTGCCGACCACTGCCATCTTAACCGTATCGATTAGGTAGATGTTGCTGGTGCCGCGGCCAGTCGTGGCAATAAGCGTGTTGTCAGGATTAGGCGCGGCGCCGTGGATGTCGATGGCTCCATGATAGAGCGGCTTGCGCACCATCGCGACGTGGGTGGGCACCACGCCTCCCGTGACATACCGGAAGGGGGGCCGCGAATCTTCATCGAAACTTGTAAGATTGATCGTACTTGCGACCGTATTGGTGGTCGGGTCGATCACCGACAATGTATTTGAATCCTCATTGCAAATGAAAACGCGGTCGGGGCCTTTTGCAGAGGATTGTGCCCAACCTGGGACGGAGAAATTCATTGCGGCTATGCTGGTGGCGCCCTGCAAGAGCATTCTGCGAGACAGTTCCATTGTTTTTCCCCTTCAATCAAATTACCAAAAACTCCAGCACAGATCGGTATCTTATCACAATACCTTGCGCTAGACCTTCCCCGTGGGGGACTTTCACCTCCTATTCTTTGCCAGCTTCCTGGCGCACTCGCAGATGGGTCAATCGCGTCACTTTGGCTGTGCGCCGGTCACTTCCGGTCCACCTCCAACTTCGGACATGTCGCTGCACCGCACCAACTGACGCGAAGTGCCATGAACAGACATGTCCCACTATTCGATCACCTCATCGGCGCGCAGCAGGAACGATTCTGGGATCGTCAGGCCGAGTGCCTTTGCGGTCTTGAGGTTGATAACCAGTTCGAATTTGGTTGGCTGCTCGACCGGGAGTTCGCTGGGGCGTGCGCCTTTGAGGATCCTGTCGGCCAAGGCAGCGACACGCCCATACCTGTCGCCGCTGGGCCCGTAAAACATCATTCCACCATCCACGGCCTCGAGCCTAAAGGAATGGATCGTGGGAAGGCGATGAGCGAGAGCGAGTTCGGCGATCTGCTTACGGTGCCCAAACATCACGTTGTCGGTCACGAAGACCGCAGCTTGCGCTCCCGCTCGCGTGGCGTCGTCGAATGCCGGCGATAGGTCCCCCTCGCCACGGAGCTCACGCGAAAATACTTCTATTCCGCGCGCCGAAGCCGATCTGCGGATACTTTCGAGGATGGGAACATTCTCCAGAAGCAACGGGCTCCAAAGCACGGCGACATGCCTCGTGCCCGGAACGGCGTCGATGAGCAGCTCCAGCCGCTTCCCGCCGAGCTCAGCTTCACTGTATGTAATTCCGGTGAACGTACCGCCGGGGTACGCAAGGCTCTCCACGATACCAAGCCCAACCGGGTCGGTTACGATGGCGAACACGACAGGGATCGTTAGCTTGGCCTCCCTGAGTGCGACCACGGCTGGCGACGTGATCGCGATGATTACATCCGGCTTTTGCGCGCCGATCTGCGCGACAAGAGCATTCAACCGATTGGGGTCTCCTTCTCCGACTAGAAGATCAATCGTCGCTGTGCGGCCATTCTCGTAGCCAAGTTTGACAAGCGCCTCGAACAGTAGATGGATCGGCGTGCGGTTCGGAAACCCGCTGTGCAAAATACTGATCCGCGGGCGCTGCTGCGCGCTCGCCGGAAAGGCCCACGCGCCCGCCGCCGCAACACCGAGAAGCCTGATGAACTCGCGCCGTTTCATGTATCTCCTAAGGACTTCGCCTCGTGCAATACCTGAAGCCTAGCACTTTGCGACCGGGCGACGAGCCCACAAATCGGCACCAATTTTCTGGTTAGGCCCCAGGTCTCAATTGGGTCAATCGCGTCGTTTTGGACACCGCCAGCCACTTCCGGTCTACCCCCGTCAACGGACATGGTCAGTCCGGCCCGGCTGGTCCGGTTCGTGCCATCAACGGAAGTCGAACAACGGTCATTTTTTCATTTCGCCTCGCATCAGGACGGGCTTCAGTTCGCTAAGGCAAAACTCAAAAACAGCACTTACGCGCGGAATTTTACGAAGATCTCGGTGTGTAAGAAGGAACATTGGATAGTTAAGTTCTGCCAATGGACCAAGCACGCAGACAAGCTCCTCGTCTGCTGCTGCGTACACCGCTGGCAAAGGCGCGATACCGGCTCCAGACTTGATTGCCAGGTGTACGCTGGGAACATTGCTGCATCGCGCCGCGACCCTCGCTGTTGGCGCATGCGTCTTCATCCACCGCGCGGCCGGCAAAGCCTCTATCTCATCAACCAGTTCGATAATGCTGAAGCCGCCGATGTCGGCCGGCGTGGACGGTCGACCGTGGCGTTCGACGAATGAACGGCTGGCGTAAATTCCCCAGGGGACTTCAGCAATTTTTCGTCCAACCAGCGCAGGGTCATCATCAAGGGGGCCGCCTCGGATTGCAATGTCGGCCTCGCCCTTGGAAAGATCGAGTGCCCGCTGTTCCATGATCAACTCGACCGTGATGCCTGGATGCCCCGAATGAAAGCTATCAAGGAAGCCAGATTTGATGATGCGCTGGCCGACCGTCACGTGGCTGGTCAGCTTGACCAGGCCGGTCGCGCGGTTGTCCCGCGTTGCCGATTGGCGTTGCAGAGTACTGACGGTCGTTTCAACCTGTTCTGCATAGGCCAACAGCTGCTGGCCATGCGCTGTCAGTCGGTATCCACCGGCCTGTCGTTCAGCAAGCGAGCAGTCGAGAGCGGCTTCGAGCGCCCGCAAACGGCGTTGAACGGTCGACTGATTTACGCCTAGGGCTTTTGCAGCGGTTCCGGTGCTGCCACCGCGCGCGATAGCCAGAAAATAACGAAGGTCGTTCCAATCGAACATGTGCCACCCGCATTTTTGCCGAACCGACGCGCAGACTTGCGGCTCCTGTCAGCCGACACCTCATGCTACACGCGCACTTGCATCGGCCGAAGGCGGAACTGTACAAATATTTGGCCTACGAAGGAGCAGAAATGAATCAAAAGAATGCTCTCGCCGCCATTGTTGCGGTCAGCTTGGCCACGTTGGGGACAGCATCGATGTCGGGTGCACAGCAAGCCGGTACCGCCGAAGATGAAGCGGCCGTTCGCAAAGTCATTGTGGAAATGACCGATGGTTTCAACAATCACGACGGCAAGGCAGCTGCACGCATGTACACGCCGGACGCCCGATTTGTCAGCGTCCGGGGTGACGTGATGAGCGGTCAAGCCGGAATTGAGAAGGGATTGTCGGCAATATTGACGAGCAGGGCAAAGAACGCGACGCAGCGAACGATGGATGTCACCGTTCGATTCATACGGCCTGATGTAGCGCTCGCGAATGTAACCAATGAGCTGAGCGGCCTGGTTGCTCCAGACGGCCATGCATTGCCTTCACATCAGGAGCTAAGCCTGCGCGTCTTCGTCAAGGACGCCGGCGTTTGGCAGATCGCGGCGTTCCACAATACGATGGTCGCCCCTTTTTCGCCGCCCGTTAGATGAGAGCTTCGTCGTGCGGCACCGACGGGCACGCTACCCTTACCCTTCCAAGGGCCCGCGTCGCCGCCTATGTCCGATTCGGGTCAATCGCGTCGTTTTAACCATGCAACGGCCACTTCCGGTCTACCCCGAGGAACCGACATTCTTAGTGTCCGTTGGCATGTCTCAAACGTGCCAGTATGCGAAGTAAGCAAGCTCAGTCGATCATCTCGTCGGCACGGGATAGCAGCGCCGGCGGTAGGATGAGGCCGAGCGTTTTTGCCGTCTTCAGGTTGATCAGGAGTTCGAACTTGGTGGGCTGATAAATCGGGATGTCCCCCGGTTTGGCCCCGTTAAGGATTTGATGCACATCACCGGCCATGCGCCTAAGCAGCTCTGCGAGATCGACCGTATAAGCCATTAGTCCACCGGCATCGACGTAATCGCGGTATGGACACATCGTCGGCAAGCGATTCTTCTCGGCGAGCTCGACGATCAGCTGCCGGTGAGCGTAAAGGTCTCCTTCACCACTGACCAATACTGCGTCCGGCCGTTGTTGTCCCATCGCTGCGAAGACACGCTCAATCTCCGAGGGAGTCCCCGTCTGCGGGATCATCGAAATCAGCGAAATTCCTAATTGGCTGCCAGCGTCCCGCAGGGCTTGCCCAAAAGAACCTTCCCACCCGTCGCGCATACCCAGAAATGCGGCCTTGGCTGTCGAAGGGATGGCTTCTTTTAGCAACTCCAGGCGCTTCCCCCAGATCTCGATCCCGGCATCGAGGGTGATACCGGTGAGGTTGCCGCCGGGTCGGGCCAAGCTGGTGACCAGCCCCGCTTTCAGCGGATCTAGCATGAACGCAACAACCGGTATTGCGCTGGTTACAGCCCTGAAGGCGATCACGACGGGGTTAGTTCCAGTGACGATCAAATCCGGATTGCGGGTCACGATCTCCCTGGCCAAATCGGCATAACGCTCATGATGCCCGTCAGCGGAATAGCGTTCGACGATCAGATTTTGTCCTTCGACGTAACCCAAGCGGCGTATCTCCGCGAAAAACGCGCGCCACGCGCTCCCCCCACCGGTTTCCGTAAGGAGGGTAGTCGGGATTGCCGGATGGAAAATCGCTATCCGGTGCTGGGTCGCCCGCTGCTGCGCCCACGCCGACCGCGTCGCGGCGGCAAGCAACACACCGGCCGTGAATTCCCGCCGCCTCATTCGGTCACCTCGTCCGCGCAGGCGTTTGCTGCGCGCTCGCCGCCAGCGGCCATACGATGGAACTGTCTAAGAGTGTGATCAACTTGCGCCTATTAGATCGTATCAGGTTACGACTGGGTGGTGCATAGGAAATAGCAGCAACCGGCCTCAGACGCTGATCCGGCCCGATGTCCGAGTTGGGTGTGCGCCGTGACAAGGCGGCGCTTTCCAGTGGGTGCGAGCCCCACCCGGCAACCGCTCCAGCCGGAAGCAATCGGAGCAGTCATGGAGGTAAC
>JAYSPJ010000828.1:0-10367 GCA_043722155.1 Bradyrhizobium sp. | reverse complement strand
CTATCGGAGAAAAGCGGGATTGAAACGCGGGGAGATAATCTGTCCTCTACCGCTCGGCAAACGCCTTCTCGACCACGAACTGGCCGGGCTCGCCGTGATTGCCTTCGACAAATCCTTTTGCCGACAGCAGCGCGCAGGTGTCGTGCAGCAGCGCCGGACTGCCGCAGATCATGATGCGATCATGTTCTGATGCGAGCGAGGCGAGGCCGGTATCGCTGAACAGTTTGCCTGAACCGATCAGGTCGGTGATCCGGCCGCGATTGCGGAACGGGTCGCGCGTCACCGTCGGATAGTAGATCAGCTGGTTGCGGACGAGTTCGCCGATCAGCTCATCGTTCGGCAGTTTTTCCGTGATCATCTCGCCATAGGCGAGTTCGGCGACGCGGCGGCAGCCGTGCAGCAGCACCACCTTCTCGAACCGCTGGTAGGTCTCGGGATCCTTGATCACGCTGAGGAACGGCGCCAACCCGGTGCCGGTGCCGATCAGATAGAGATTGCGGCCGTCCCTGAGGTTGTCGATCACCAGCGTGCCGGTGGCCTTGCGGCTGACGATGATCTCGTCGCCCAGCTTCAGATGCTGGAGCCGCGAGGTCAGCGGACCGTCCGGCACCTTGATCGAGAAGAATTCCAGCCGGTCCTCGTAATTGGCGCTGGCGACGCTGTAGGCGCGCAGCAGCGACTTCTCGCCGACCTGCAGCCCGATCATGGTGAATTCGCCGTTGCGAAAACGGAACGAGGGATCGCGGGTGGTGGTGAAGGAGAACAGCGTGTCGGTCCAGTGATGGACGCTGAGAACGCTTTCCTGATTGAAGTTGCTCATCTCGGAGGTCCCGCGCTCGAGGGCCGATTGTGCCGCTCAATTCATTTGTATACATTCATTCGTATACGAATGAATAATCCGGCTTGATCCCGGCGTCAAGCCGCGGGCAAGATGCCGGGGAGCGCCCTGCGAAGGCATTGAACGAAAAAGGAAAAACCCATGGCCCATGACGCCCCCCAGGCCGCCGGCCCGACCAAGCTGGTGATCCGCAATATCGGCCTGTTGCTCTCGGGGGCGCTGGAAAAGCCGATCCTGGATGCCGACACCATCGTTGCGGAAAACGGCAGGATCACCGCGATCGGCCGCGCCAAGGACGTCGATACCGAGGGCGCCACCACGATCATCGACGCCATGGGCACCACCGTGGCGCCGGGCCTGATCGACAGCCACGTGCATCCCGTCGCCGGCGACTGGACGCCGCGGCAGAACCAGATCGGCTGGATCGACAGCTTTCTGCATGGCGGCGTCACCACCATGATTTCGGCGGGCGAAGTGCACATGCCGGGCCGACCGCGCGACGTGGTCGGCCTCAAGGCGATGGCGATCTTCGCGCAGCGCTCGTTCTGGACACTGCGCCCCGGCGGCGTGAAGGTTCACGCCGGCGCGCCGGTGATCGAATGCGAGATGGTCGAGGAGGATTTCAAGGAGCTGGCGGCGGCCGGGGTCAAGCTGCTCGGCGAAGTCGGGCTCGGCGGCGTCAAGGACGGCCCGACCGCGCGCAAGATGGTGGGATGGGCGCGCAAATACGGCATCCAGAGCACCATCCACACCGGCGGCCCGTCGATCCCCGGCTCCGGCCTGATCGGCGCAGACGTGGTGCTGGAAGCCGACACCGACGTCATCGGCCATATCAATGGCGGCCACACTGCCCTGCCCGACGACGAGATCCGCTGCATCTGCGAGGGCTGCAAGCGCGGCCTCGAACTGGTGCACAACGGCAACGAGCGCTCGGCGCTCTACACCCTGCGGATCGCGCGCGACATGGGCGACCTCAACCGCGTCATCCTCGGCACCGATTCGCCGGCCGGCTCCGGCGTGCAGCCGCTCGGCATCCTGCGCATGGTGTCGATGCTGTCGTCGCTCGGCGAGGTGCCGGCCGAACTGGCGTTCTGCTTTGCCACCGGCAATACCGCGCGGATGCGCGAGCTCGACTGCGGCCTGATCGAAATCGGGCGCGCGGCCGACTTCGTCATCATGGACAAGGCGCAGCATTCCGCCGGCAAGACCATCCTCGACAGCGTGCAGCTCGGCGACCTGCCCGGCATCGGCATGACCATCATCGACGGCATCGTCCGCACCACGCGCAGCCGCAACACCCCGCCGGCGACCAGGGTGCCGGAGATCGTCGGGCATTGATCGGCGCAGCTTGCCAGGCAGCGCCAAACGAAATTTGAGAAAATTGTGGCGAACTGCGGATCCAACAAAGAAACCGTTGCCGCAGAAACGCGCCAATCGCGGGTGAGAAGGGAAATACGGCGCGGACTTGTAGAGTAAGGGACCAACCCATGTCTGACGTGATACCCTTTCCCAAACCCTCGAAGCCGAAAGACGACGAAACCGAAGCGCTGCTGAAGCTGCTGGAGCGCATCTCGAATGCCGCTAAATCGCGGGACAGAAAAAACAACTGAACAAGAAGTCCCGGCGCGATCGCCGGGTTTTCGCCATCGCCAGTTCATCCCGAGTCGCGTTGCGCACCCCGGTCACCGCAGCTTGCTGAGCAGCGCCACCAGCGTCTCGCGCTCCTTTGCGTCCAGCGGCGCCAGCGTTTCCCTTGAGATCGCCAGCGCGTTGGGTGCGGCCTTCTCGGCCATCTGCTGACCGGCGCGGGTCAGACTGACCAGCAGGCGGCGACCGTCTTCGGGATCGGGGCTGGTTTCGGTGAGACCCCGCGCGGTGAGCCGGTCGATCACGCCCTTGATGGTGGCGACGTCCATCGCCGTCAGCCGTCCCAGCTGGTTCTGCGAACACGGTCCGGTCTCGGTGAGTCTCGCCAGGGCCGCCCATTGCGTCGGCGTCAGGTTGATGCCGATTTCCCTGGCAAAAATGGTGGCGTGGCGCTGCCAGACCTGGCGCAGGATGAAGCCGACCTGCTCCTCGAGCACGTAGGGCGGCCGCGAGGGTTTTGAGCTTCGCTTCGGCGAAACACTTCTGGTCATGCGCGTTTCCCGCCCCTTTTTACAGCGCCAGATGCGTGTCTCTGATATCCGGACGCGCGTCGAGTTCGGCCATGGTGCCGGAATAGCAGATGCGGCCGCGCTCGATGATATAGGCGCGGTCGCAGATCAATCTGGCAAAATGCAGGTTCTGCTCGGAGACGACGAGACTGACGCCTTCCTGCTTCATGGTCAGGATCGCCGCCACCATCTGCTCGACGATCTTCGGCGACAGTCCTTCCGAGGGCTCGTCGAGCAGCACCAGCGACGGATTTCCCATCAGGGTGCGCGCGATGGTCAGCATCTGCTGTTCGCCGCCGCTCATGCGGCCGCCGGGACGGTTGCGCATCTCCGCGAGGTTCGGAAACAGCGTGAACAGTTTTTCCCGCGTCCAGTGCGGCGCGTTCGGCCTGACAGGCTGACGGCCGACTTCGAGATTTTCGTCGACCGTGAGATCGGTGAAGATGCGCCGCTCTTCCGGCACATAGCCGAGGCCGCGGCTGACGATGGCATGGGTCGGCTGATCCGAGACGTCCTGGCCCTCGAATACGATCCGGCCGGTGCGGCTCTCGACCAGCCCGATGATCGAGCGAAAGGTGGTGGACTTGCCGGCGCCGTTGCGCCCGAGCAATGCCACCACCTCGCCCTCGCCGACCTCGAGCGCGACGTCGAACAGGATATGCGCGGGGCCGTAATGGCTGTTGAGATCCTCAACGCTGAGTTTCATGCCGGCGTCTCCTCGCGATGGCGCGCATCGTAGACCAGGCCCTCGCCGAGATAGATGGCGCGGACCTGCGGGTTGCGCCGCACTTCCTCCGGCGAACCCTCGGCGATCAGGCTGCCGCGGTTCAGCACCAGGATGCGGTCGGCATGCTCGAACACCACGTCCATGTCGTGCTCGGTGAACAGCACGCCGATCGACTGCTCGCGGGCGATCTGCGCGGTGAGCCGCATCAGCTCGATGCGCTCGCGCGGCGCCATGCCGGCGGTCGGCTCGTCCATCAGGAGAAGTCTCGGCTGATTGGCGAGCGCGACCGCAAGCTCCAGCCGCTTCAGGTCGCCATAGGCGAGTTCGCCGCAGGGTCGCTCTGCATAGCCGCTCATGCCGACCAGTTCGAGCAGCCGGCCGGCTTCCTCGCGCGCGAATTGCGGCGTCGAGGCCCACAGATTGAACAACTGCCGGCCATACGACACCAGTGCGACCTGGACATTTTCGCACACCGTCATGGTCGGGAAGGTCGCCGTGATCTGGAAAGTGCGGCCGACGCCAAGGCGCCAGATCTCGCGTGGCTTCTTGCCGGTGGTATCGCCACCGAGGAGGTTGATGCGGCCGGCGCCGGGGGTGGTCTGGCCGTTGAGCATATCGAAGCAGGTGCTTTTTCCGGCACCATTGGGACCGATCAGCGCGAGGATTTCGCCAGCCTGGAGCGCGAACGACACGTTGCGCACGGCGTGCACGCCGCCATAGGATTTGCTCAAGTTCTCGACCGACAGCAATGTGGGCGCGGTGCTCATTCGGCGCTCTCGATCCGGGATTTGAGCAGCGCGGGTTTTGGCAGCGCGGGCCGGCGCCGGTTGCGGAAGGTCCCGAGCATGCCGACGATGCCCCTGGGGAACGCGACCACGATCAGCACGATGACGCCGCCCAGCACCAGCTTTGACAGATCGGTCTGGCTCACCAGCCAGATCGACAGCGCCTTGTAGACGATGGCGCCGATCACCGCGCCCGACACCGTCTCGACGCCGCCGAGCAGCACCATGACCAGCGCGTCGACCGACAGCGAGATGCCGAGGCTGTCGGGAAATACGCTGCCCTTCAGGTAAGCGAACAGCGCGCCGGCTACGCCGGCGACGGTGCCCGCGATGACAAACGCGGTCCACTGGATGCGCTTGGCGTCGATGCCGATGGCTTCGCTGCGCAACAGCGAGTCACGGGTGGCGCGCAATGCGTAGCCGAACGGCGAGAACACGATGATACGAAGGAAGGCTACCGCGAGCGCGGCTACTGCAATCGACAGCCAGTAGAAACTCGCAGGCCCCGCCGCCCACTTCTCCGGCCAGACGCCCAAAATGCCGTTGTCGCCGCCGGTCACCGCGACCCACTGGAACGCGACCGACCAGACGATCTGCGCAAAGGCCAGAGTCAGCATCGCGAAATAGACGCCGGACAGCTGCACCGCGAAGAATCCGAATATCGCAGCGCCCAGACAGCCCAGCAGCGGGCCGAGCAGCAGGCAGACGATCATCGGCAAGCCCGCCATCTTGGCGAGGAATGCGACGCCGTAGGCGCCGAGCCCGAAATAGGCGGCGTGGCCGAACGAGGCGAGGCCGCCGACCGACATCAGGAAATGCAGGCTGGCGGCAAAAATCACGAAGATCGCGATTTCCGAGCCGACCGTCAGCGCGTAATTGCCGCCGACCAGCGGCAGCGCGGCGGCGACGGCGAGCGCGGCCATCGCGGCAAGGCGCTCATTCGTCGTCAGCGGACGCCAGGGATTGACGGTCAGTCCCGGCGTGCGGCGCGCCGCGGCCTCCTGCTTTCCGAACAGGCCCCACGGTCGCACGATCAGCACGACCGCCATCACCAGAAACACCAGGATGATGGAAATCTTCGGGAAAATGAGAATCCCGAAGGCGTTCAATTCCGACACCAGCACGGCGGCGACAAACGCCCCGATGATGCTGCCGAGGCCGCCGATCACCACCACCACGAACACGTCGACGATAATCCGCAGGTCCAGCGCGTGATGCACCGCGTCGCGCGGGATCTGCAGCGCGCCGCCCAATGCTGCGAGAAACACCCCGAGCGCGAATACACTGGTGAACAGCCATTTCTGATTGACGCCGAGCGCCGCCACCATGTCGCGGTCCTGGGTCGCGGCGCGTACCAGCACGCCCCATCGGGTGCGCTGGAACAGCAGCCACAGCACTCCCAATACCACCGGACTGAGCGCGATCAGAAACAGGTCGTAGGTCGGAATATTCTGGCCGAAGAAATCGACCGCGCCCTTGAACCCCGGCGCGCGGCGGCCGAGCAAGTCGTTCGGCCCCCAGATCAGCACCACCAGATCCTGAACCATCAGGGTCAGCCCGAACGTCGCCAGCAACTGGAACAGTTCGGGCGCGTGATAGATCCGCCGCAGCAGCACCATCTCGACCAGCACGCCGACCACCGCCACGACCAGCGACGCCACCACGATGCCGCCCCAGAATCCGAGCGCGCCGGAAAACCGTTCGGTCAGCGTGAACGCCACATAGGCGCCGAGCATATAGAAGGCGCCATGGGCGAAATTGACGATCCGCGTCACGCCGAAGATGATCGACAGCCCCGACGCCACCAGAAACAGCGACGCCGCGCTGGCAAGACCGGTCAGGAACTGGACGAAGTAAAAGGCCATTGGCGGTCCGGGTTAGTGCTCTTGCCAGTGCAGTGGCTTCATCCTTCGATGACGCGGCGAAGACGCCGCTCCTCAGGATGAGGTCTGACACCCTCATGGTGAGAAGCGCGGCAACGCCGCGCGTCTCGAACCATGAGAGCCGTGATGCTTCAGCAGCCTGCGGGCGCTTGCGCGTCCGCAGCTTGCGACCTCACTCCTTCGGACGCATCTTGGCGACTTCGGCGTCGCTCGGGAGATAGTCGGCGCCCTTGCGATAGACCGAATTCACCATGATGCCCTTGCCGTCCTTGAGCGCGGTCTTGCCGACGAAGGCGCCCAAGGTCGACTGATGATCGATCTTGCGGAAGGTGATCTCGCCGAACGGCGACGGCATCGACAGACCCTCCGCCGCCGCGATCATCTTCTCCGGATCGTCGGAGTTGGCCTTGGCCAAGATGGCGGCGGCCGCCTTGATGGTCTGATAGCCGACGATCGAACCGAGCCTCGGATAGTCGTTGAACTTGGCCTGATAGGCCTTGGCGAACTTGTCGTGCTCCGGCGTCTTGATGTCGTACCAGGGATAGCCGGTGACGATCCAGCCTTCCGGCGTTTCCTCCTTGAGCGGATCGAGATATTCGGGCTCGCCGGTCAGGAAGGAGACCACCGCGCGATTCTTGAACAGGCCACGGGTGTTGCCCTCGCGCACGAACTTCACGAGGTCGGCGCCGAAGGTGACGTTGAGGATGGCTTCCGGATTGGCGGCGGCGACAGCCTGCACCACCGGGCCGGCGTCGATCTTGCCCTGCGGCGGCCACTGCTCATCGACCCACTGAATGTCGGGACGCTTCTCCGACATCAGATTCTTGAACACCGCCACGGCGGACTGACCATATTCATAGTTCGGCGCGATCGTCGCCCAGCGCTTGGCCGGCAGTTTTGCCGCTTCTTCCACCAGCATGGCCGCCTGCATGTAGTTGGAAGGCCGCAGCCGGAAGGTGTAGCGGTTGCCCTTCGACCAGGTGATGGCGTCGGTCAAAGGCTCGGCCGCGAGGAAGAACACCTTCTTCTGGTTGGCGAAATCGGAGACGGCCAGACCGATGTTGGACAGGAACGTGCCGGTCAGCATCACCACCTTCTCGCTCGACACCAGTTCGTTGGCCGCGGTCTGCGCGTCGGCGGGCTTGCCGCCGTCATCCTTGGAGACGACCACGAGCTTCTTGCCGTTGATGCCGCCGGCGGCATTGACTTCCTCGAGCGCGAGCTGCCAGCCCTTGCGGTAAGGCTCGGTGAAGGCCGGCAACAGCGAATAGCTGTTGATTTCGCCGATCTTGATTTCGCCGCTCTGGGCCAGGACGGACTGCGCCATGCCCGCGACCATGATCGCCAATCCCGCGCCTAACAAATAACTGCTCCGTCGCATCCCTTTACCCTCCACTGTTGAAATTACCGTAGACCGTCTTCGCCTTTGACTTCCGCAACCGTCAATCCGCCGACGCGCGGCAGCGGCCTGCCGCTGTCGGTGACCGCGACCGCGACCATGATCTCGTTGGCGCGCGGCGCGTCGTTGATCATGACTTCCATGCCGTCGAAATGGCTGCGCACGAACGCCGCGTCCTTGTGCCCGAGCGGAATGTCCAGCGTCGTCCCCGGACCGCTGCGCTTCTTCGAAGACGGTATCAGCGCGGCCCCCTTGCCCAGGACCTTGCGAACCGGCGCGCCCATCCTGGGATGCAGGATCGCGGCGGCGTGTTCGAGCTCGCCGTTTTCGCCGACCGCCGCCGCCTTGCCGTAGCTCTGCGCTTTGGCGCCGTCGATCCCGAGCGCGGCGACGGCCTTTTTCGAGAGCAACTCGCCGAGTTCCTCGCCGATGGCAATCAAGGGAGAGAGGTCTTCGACGTACCGGCCGGCGAATGGATTTTCGATCACGGCAATCGCCGCCGCGCGCCGGGTCGGCGGCGTGACCGTCTGTCCCATTTCCAGATAGGTCTCCTCGACAACCGTGACGATCTTGCGAATGATCGCGCTCATCGTATTCCGCCTTGTTTTCGAGCCCGCCTAAGCATGCATCATACTCTCTATCGCGCCTGCAGCGGGCGCCGCCTGGAACCCGGCCCGCTCGATCGCTTTCGTCGCCACCACAAACGTCTCGCCATGCAAGCGCAATGTGGCGCCGTCGATCAACCCCATCGCAAGCAGCCTGCGCGCACAAGCCGCACCGGATTCGAGCGCAGCCGCAATCTCGCGGCCCGACAATTCGCCGACGCCGCGGGTGACAAGCCGCGCGTCGAGGTCGCTGTCGGGCTGCAAATCATGCGCCGGGCGACGGACGATGGCGGGATGCCCGGGCAGATCGACGGCATTGGCAACGACGGTGGCGGCAGCGTCGGCCTGGGACGCGGTCGCTGCCAATATCGTTACGGCGTCGGCAATGCCGAGCGAGAAGCTTCTGCCGTGGCGTCCTGAGGTCGCAATCCCTCGCGAGGGATCATCGGCATCAATGGTCGTGGTTCGTATCGATCCCAAGCCATCCGGCCGATCCATCAGGCCTATTGCAAAACGTTCGCCTCCGGCCAGATGCAGGGCGATGTCGCCGCCATTGTTGACATAGGCCCGTTCCAGCCGCGCCGCGCCGGTCATCGCCCCGAGGATTTCCTCCGCGACCGATCCTGCCACCGCCGCCATCGGCGTAATGAAGTGAGCGGCGGCAAACGGCGCCACCGCGGCATGCATGCGCCGCGCAACGGCGCCTTGCAGCGGGCATCGCGCCGGGTCGGCGGCCTGCCGCAGCAGCGGCAGCTCAATGCAGAGTTCGTCGAGCAACCCGGTGAAGCGCCGCGCCGCCGCGTCATAGGCGGTGCGCATCTCGGCCTCGCTGCCATGCGCCTCCACGATCAGGTCGATCGGACCGTCCTGCAGGTGAAGCCGCCTGCCGTCAGCCAGCAACCTGATTTGCGGAAGTCGCGTCATGGGCGCGTTTCCCCGGCGGACCGCAGCGAAGGCATGATGCGCGTTTCGGTACTGTCCTTCAGCGATGCCAGCGGACGCACATGGTCCATGTGGCCGCCCAGCGCGGCGTAATCCGACAATTTCAGCGTAAACTCGATCGGCGCCACCAGCGCCGGGGTCGGAACATAGCCGAAAGCCCCGGCCGGCAATCGCGTGACATCCACCATGAAAGTGATGCCGCCGCCGGGCCAGACATAAACCGGCGCGCCGCCGCTGGTGACGCGCGTCAGCGCGTCCTTGACCGATCGTGTCAGCCGCACCGGATTGTCGGTGAC
The DNA here is from genome assembly GCA_043722155.1 of Bradyrhizobium sp. Taxonomy (GTDB): domain Bacteria; phylum Pseudomonadota; class Alphaproteobacteria; order Rhizobiales; family Xanthobacteraceae; genus Bradyrhizobium. The sequence goes on along the minus strand of JAYSPJ010000828.1, from coordinate 736 downwards.
GCCGGCACGCAGCGATCCGCCAGCCCCGCCCATGAACAGCACGGTGCACAGCGCCGGCTCGCAATTCTCCTGAATCCGCTCCACCGACAGTTTTAGATCCATCGGCATCGGCTTCTCTACCGGCTTCAGCGCTTCGTCGAGTTCGTAATAGGCGGCATGCTCGCCTGTCGTGGAGACCATCAGCATGGACATGCCCGGGCGCGCCTTCCTGGCATCGAACGGACCCAGCACCGAGAGCGGATCGGAGATTTTTGTGCCGCCCCAGCCGGTGCCGGGCTCGGCGACCTGGAAATAACGGCCCGGCGTCGAGCGCCGCCCCTTCATCTTGATCCCGGTATCGGGAATATCCAGCTGCTTACCGGCCTGGTGTTCGCTGAGAACGCCGGTGATGTGATCGTCGACCACAACGACCTCGTCGACCTTGCCTTGCCATTGCTTGGCGAACATGCCGATGGTCGCCGAGCCGCAACCGACCCGCATCCGTTCCTCGGGCACGCCATTGACAACAGGCGGATAGCCGGCCTGAACCACCACGGTGGCGCCGCCGTCGATCGTCAGTTCGACCGGCTTGCAGTTGCTCAAATCCATCAGCGCGTCGCAGGTGACGCGGCCTTCCTTCTTGGAGCCGCCGGTGAGGTGATGCACGCCGCCGAGCGACAGCATCTGCGAGCCGTATTCGCTTGTCGTGACATGGCCGATCGCCTCGCCCTGCGCGCGAACCGTCGCCGTCTCGGGA
>JAYSPJ010000827.1:0-2149 GCA_043722155.1 Bradyrhizobium sp. | reverse complement strand
GGTTTCCACTTAGCCGGAAAATGCTCCGCGGCGCCTGATGTCTGGCTGCTGCAGGCAATCATTGCCGCGCTCAATCCCAATCCTTCCAATTCCAGGGCTTGAGCTTCCATGGCGTGAACGTCTGTACCCGCCACTGCTCCATCCCGTTCGACCGGTGACCGAGACGCGATTTCTCCTTGACCTCAGGCACCACGGCCTGCCGCACGATGCGCCGCCGCACCTGCCGCGTCGCCTCGCTGATGATATCGACGAATTCAGGCTTGTCGGCCACGGCCCGCTCCTTGCGAAACGCCTCGCCCATGCTTGGCCGGTCAGTCTGCTCCCAACTCCTTAACGGCTTCCTTCCGGAAAGCCTCGGGGTTGAGACACCGGGGCTTTACCGCCACTCCCGGATATCGACAAAATGCCCGGCAATCGCCGCCGCCGCCGCCATGGCCGGCGACACCAGATGGGTGCGGCCTTTAAAACCCTGACGGCCCTCGAAATTGCGGTTCGAGGTCGAGGCGCAGCGCTCTTCGGGTAAGAGCTTGTCGGGGTTCATGGCGAGGCACATCGAGCAGCCCGGCTCGCGCCATTCGAAGCCGGCCTTGATGAAGATCTTGTCGAGGCCCTCGGCTTCCGCCTGCTCCTTCACGATGCCCGAGCCCGGCACGATCATGGCGCTGAGATTGGCATTCACGGTCTTGCCGTCGACCACCTTGGCTGCCGCGCGCAAATCCTCGATCCGGCCGTTGGTGCAGGAGCCGATGAAGATGCGATCGAGCTTGATGTCGGTGATCCTGGTGCCGGCGGTCAGGCCCATATATTTCAGCGCGCGATGCTTCGAGAGCCGCTTGGCTTCATCGGCGATCTGGTCCGGATCGGGCACGAAGCCTGATATCGACACCACGTCCTCGGGCGAGGTGCCCCAGGTCACGATCGGCGGCAGTTTTGCGGCATCCAGCCGGATCTCGTGGTCGAAATGCGCGCCCCCGTCGCTGCGCAGCGTCTCCCAGTAGCGCATCGCGGCGTCCCAGGCTTCGCCCTTCGGCGCCATCGGGCGGCCCTTCAGATATTCGAACGCCTTTTCATCCGGCGCGATCAGGCCGGCGCGGGCGCCGCCCTCGATCGACATGTTGCAGACGGTCATGCGGCCTTCCATCGAGAGCGCGCGGATCGCATCGCCGGTATATTCCAGCACATAGCCGGTGCCGCCGGCGGTACCGATCTCGCCGATGATGGCCAGGATGATGTCCTTGCCGGTGACGCCGTCGGGCAAGACGCCGTCGACGACGGCGCGCATGTTTTTCGCCTTCTTCTGGATCAGGGTCTGCGTCGCCAGCACGTGCTCGACCTCCGAGGTGCCGATGCCGTGCGCCAGCGCGCCGAACGCGCCGTGCGTCGAGGTGTGGCTGTCGCCGCAGACGATGGTGGTGCCGGGCAACGTAAAACCCTGCTCGGGGCCGATGACGTGCACGATGCCCTGACGCTTGTCGTGCTCGTTGTAGTAGGTGATGCCGAATTCCCTGGCGTTGTCGGCCATCACCCGCATCTGCTCGATGCTCTCGGGGTCCGGATTGGGTTTTGAGCGATCGGTGGTCGGGATGTTGTGATCCACCACGGCCAGCGTCTTCTCCGGCGCATGAACCTTGCGGCCGGTGGCGCGCAAACCTTCAAAAGCCTGCGGCGAGGTGACCTCGTGAACCAGATGGCGGTCGATATAGAGCAGGCAGGTGCCGTCGTCGGCCTCGTGAACCAGATGGTCGTCCCAGATCTTGTCGTACAGCGTGGTCGGTTTGGACATGAGCGTAAGCCCTATCAGTGATGGTGCGGAAAAAGGGAAGCGCGAACTCGCGCAACTCGACGAACATCGGCGCGGCGCGAGCGCGCGCCGTCAAAGCCCTGATGTCGCCGAGGTCGTGAACCGTCCGAAGAAGCGACCGGGCAGGCGGCTGCGGTCGTCGATCACGATCGGCGCGACGAACAGGCAGGCGATGCTGGTCTGATCTGGAACCATTTAATTTTTCTAGCACAGCGCCGGCCATGGCGACAATGAGTCGATGGCAGCGGACGACTAGAGCGGTTTCCACTTGAAATGGGTCACTACGCGTATCCGGCATGTCGAAAGTAGTTAGCGCACTGCTCGGGTGCAAATGTTTTGATAAGCTTT
>JAYSPJ010000826.1:0-8355 GCA_043722155.1 Bradyrhizobium sp. | reverse complement strand
GGCGCCCATCACGGCGATCTGCGCGGTCGGCCAGGCGTAGTTCATGTCGGCGCCGATTTCCTTCGACGCCATCACGTCGAACGCGCCGCCATAGGCTTTGCGGGTGATCACGGTGACCAGCGGCACCGTCGCCTGCGAAAATGCGAACAGCAGTTTTGCCCCATGCTTGATCAGGCCGCCATATTCCTGCGCGGTGCCCGGCAGGAAGCCCGGGACGTCGACGAAGGTGACGATCGGGATGTTGAAGGCGTCGCAGAATCGGACAAAACGCGCGGCCTTGCGCGAGGCGTCGCTGTCGAGCACGCCGGCCAGCACCATCGGCTGGTTGGCGACGAAGCCGACGGTGCGGCCGGCGATGCGGCCGAAACCGGTGACGATGTTTTTGGCAAAGGTCTCGGAGATCTCGAAGAAGTCACCCTCGTCGACGACTTTCAGGATCAGTTCCTTCATGTCGTAGGGCTTGTTCGGGTTGTCGGGGATCAGCGTGTCCAGCGACATGTCGACCCGCTCGATGTCATCGAAGCTCGGCCATTCCGGCACGCCGTCGGTGTTGTTGCTGGGCAGAAAATCGATCAGCCGGCGCATCTGCAGCAGCGTCTCGACGTCGTTCTCGAAGGCGCCATCGGCGATCGAGGAGCGGGTGGCGTGCACCGAGGCGCCGCCGAGTTCTTCCGCCGTGACCACCTCGTTGGTGACGGTCTTCACCACGTCGGGCCCGGTGACGAACATGTAGCTGGTGTTCTTCACCATGAAGATGAAGTCGGTCATGGCAGGCGAATAGACGTCGCCGCCGGCGCAGGGGCCCATGATGACGGAGATCTGCGGGATCACGCCCGAGGCAATGACGTTGCGGCGGAACACGTAGGAATAGCCCGCCAGCGCTGCGACGCCTTCCTGGATGCGCGCGCCGCCGGCGTCATAGAGCCCGATGATCGGCGCCCTCGCCTTCATCGCCATGTCCTGGATCTTGACGATTTTCTGGGCGTGGGTTTCCGACAGCGAGCCGCCGAACACGGTAAAATCCTTGGCGAAGACAAAGGTCTTGCGGCCGTTCACGGTGCCCCAGCCGGTGACGACGCCGTCGCCCGGCACCCTGGTCTTTTCCATGCCGAATTCGACCGAGCGGTGCTCGACGAACATGTCGAATTCTTCGAATGAACCCTTGTCGAGCAGCAACTCGATGCGCTCTCGCGCGGTCAGCTTGCCGCGGGCGTGCTGCGCCTCGATACGCTTTTCGCCGCCGCCGAGTTTTGCTCCCGCGCGCCGCTCCTCGAGGGTGTCCAGGATGTCCTTCATATGTTTCCCGCCCGCAATTGCCGTTAGATTTCAGGGCGTTCTAGCACGGCCTTTGGCGCGCGGGAAACGCCCTTACCAGCCCCCTGGTACCATCACCCGGCGCACATGTACCCGGCGGCCAGCGGAGCGACGATCACCGGCATTCTTTCTTTGCATGGGGTTGTTTTAGCAATTTTTTGTAAAGGCCCTGCGGGGGGCGCTGGCGCCCGGATCTGGGCTTCCCCGGCCATCTCGGGCGCATCGGCAAGGCCGGACCGGCATAGCGTTGCGCGCGTCCTACCCCCCGCCATCCCCGAACGGCGGCTCCTTGCCCGGCGGCACCGACGTCTCGGACATCGCCAGCAGCATCGCGACCATGATGTAGTTGCCCGCCACCGCCGTCAGGTCCACGATCTGCTGATCGCTGAACACCCGCTTCGCCTTCGCGAAGGTTTCGTCGGACACCTTCCGCGTGGTGGTGAGTTCGGTGACGAAATCGTAAACGGCGGCCTCGTCCTCGGCCATGTTCGAAGGCCGCGTGCCGGCCTTCAGCTCGGCGATGATCCCGGCCGACAATCCCGCCTTCTGCGCCAGCGGCGCATGCGCGTACCATTCGACCTGCGAACGCCATTGCCGCGCGATGATGATGATCGCGAACTCGTTGAGCCGAAGCGGGACCGAGGTTTCCCAGCGCAGGTAATGAAACAGGTCATACAGCCGCTGACCCAGCACCGGGCTGCGCAGCATCGAATTGTACGGTCCGCCGATGCCGATGCTCGACACCTTCACGATCTGCTCGCCGAGCGGCTTCTGCGCGTCGTCGAGCTGCTCCATGGTCAGTTGCGGAAAGCGTGGCGGCTTGACTGGGGCTGAGTTCATGATTTCTCCGTGCGAGCCGGATGGGTATTCGGCGGCGGCGCCGGCTCCATGGCGGCCTCCTCCGGCAGCTTGTCGCCGTGCATGTCAAGCGCGGGGCCAATCCAGAGCGGATCTGCCAGGTGATCCCGGCGCGGATTGGTCGTGTTCGGATGCACCAGAATGCTCAAGCGACCGTGGTTGAGCATCAGCCATGGCACCAGCGCCGGAAATATCTCCACAGCAAAGGCGATCTGAAACATCGCCTGATCGTGCGGACCCACCTTGACGTCATGCCAGCGCCCCAGCGTGACGGCAAAACGCCGGTCGATCCAGCTGCGCAGCCGCTCGGCCTCCGGCCGTGTCGTCGCCGGATCGTAATAGACATGGGCATGGAAGCTTGCGATCTCGCTGGTCGATCGCGGTACCGAATGATCCGGCAAGTCCGTCATCTCTGCTTCCCTCGCGGCCGGCGGCGGATCAGATCGCACCGATATCGGTGAGGCATTGCTGCGAAATCGTCATGCGGGCGGCGATATGGCGCGGCTCCAGACAATCCATGTTGAGCGCAAAAACCGTTTGCGCTGGTCCCTTCTCGGCCCAGCCCACCATCCATCCCAGCGACGGCTTTCCGACTTCGGCACCCAACAACCCGCTCTTGGCACGGATGATGGAGTCGCCGACCTTGGTGACGGGAAGGATATCGCGCGCCAGGTCCTGGCTGCGCTTTGATGCCGGCAGCACGCCGCGCCGCAGCCGGTCGACGAAATCGACCTGCTGCATGGGGTCGATGCGCAGATCGCCGGTCAGCCAGAACTGGTCGATGCCGCCGCCGATGTCGCGGTTGCCGTATTCAAACAGGTCGAGGTATTTCTGCATCCGCTCGGCGCCGATGCGCCGGGCGATCTCCTGATACACGGGGACGACGGAGGCGGCGAGCGCGGTGCGCAGGGTGTGATTCTTGTTCCAGGGCTCGATGCTTCGCTTCACCCCGTCCCATTTGAAGATGTCCTTGTCGGGGTCTTCGACCACGCCGGTCTCCAGCGCGATCAGCGAATTCGGAATCTTGAAAGTCGAGGCCGGCAGCATCGCGTCGCCGGAACGATTCCTGTCGCTGGCGATGATCAGATAGTCGTCGACCTTGTAGCCGACGAAGGTGCCGACGGTTCCCTCGCTGGTAAATCGTTTGGCCAGATCCTCACGGAACTCGCTGCGCTGGGGCGAGACATTGGCATAACTGCGGGACGGCAAAATGCCGGCGGCGGCGAGAAGGCCGAGCGCATGGCGGCGATTGATCACGGGAGCATCCGATGTGGTTGAAGGCGGCCGACGATGCGTCCGACATCGTGGTAAAACAATGACAATCCGGGAGCAGGCTTACCGCACCCGCCGCGACAGCCCAAGCACGAATCCCAGCACTTCCGCCACCGCCTTGTAGAGTTCGGCCGGAATTTCGTCGCCGATCTCGACATTGGCGAGCGCCCCGGCCAGCACTTCGTTTTCCTCGATCGGGATATTGTTCGCCCTGGCGACTTCGATGATCCTGGCGCCGATGCTGCCCTTGCCCTTGGCGGTGACGCGCGGCGCGCCTGTTTTGTCGTAGTGCAGCGCGACCGCAAGCCGGTTCCTGGATTCCACCCTCATAGCGCGCGATCCAGAAAATGCCCGGCGGGCGCGGGCGCCGATTGCGGCGGCCTGCCGTCGCCGATCACGATATCGCCGGGCTGAAGCTCGGCCTTGGCCAGCGCCTGGCTGAGCTGCGCCGCTCCGGCGCGCAGTTGTGCCGCGGTTGCCGGCCGTTCCGCCCACATCCGCACCGAGGTGACGTCGCCTGCAAGCGAAACCAGCGCATGGACCGGACCGGCCGGTTCGACGTCGAGCGAGAATCGCGCCCGCCATACGCGCTTGACGGCTTCGACCTCGTCGCCGCCGCCGTCGCGCGAAATCTCGAACTCCGCCATCGCGGTTCCCTGTGGCGTCGCAAACGGGATTTCGAAATGCCAGCGCGGCGCCGCCGGATCGGTCCGTGGCGCCGACGTATCGATACGGTCGGGCAATGACGCCACCTGCAGCAAGGTCTGGCGTGCAATCGCAGCCTCGGTATCGCCGAGCAGATGACGCGCGGTGGTCGCGAGCGGTGCATCGGATGGGAGCGACGGCAATGCGACGGGCTGCGCCGACGGCTGCGCGCCGCGAAATGGCGGCGGCGTGCTGGTATGGAAGGCGACGTCGTCGCCGCTCAGGTCTTTCAGGGATCCCATGGCCGGCGGGGCGTTGCCCATCTCCTGCATTCCCTCCTGCAGTAAACTCAGTGCGGCGGCCGTCGCCGCGCCTGACCCGCCGCTCGATCCCGGGGAACCGCCGGCAGCCACCAGGCGGGCCTGAGGCAAGAGAATTTCCGGCCCATCGTGGTCGGGAGACAAGGACGGGGCAAGCGGCGATGCCGCCGCATCCGTCGGAGCAGCGGCGCCACCGAGCGACGACAGCAGGGTCTGGCGCAGCACGATCAGCGCGGCCTTGAGATCGGGGATGCCGGCGGGTGGCGATCCCGACGCCAGCGAAGCCTCGAGAAACAGCCCGGACTTCTGAAAGGCATTCTTGACCTCGCCGCCGGTCAGATTTTGATCGAGGCTGGTCCGCTGCGCCAGCAATTGCGCCACCGCCTGCTGCAGCTTCGGCGGCAGGCCATTCGACGCGGCCGCAGCCCCGAGATTCGCAAACAGCGGCGCCAGACTGCCCTGCTGGGTTGCGGCGGCCTGCGCCGCTGTGGAAACCGCCAGCTTCTCCAGCGGCGTCAATAGGCTCTTCGGCAGCGCTGACGTCGCCGGGGGATTGGCCGCGGCGTCGGCCCGCGCCCCGGGCGCCAGCGTTACGGTGTCGGCGGTTGCGCCGGCCGCGCCGGCACCCTGCCCGACCACCGCGAGCCTGAAGCCACCTTCGCTCTCCGAGACCGCCAGTTGCAAGGCCTGGCCGGCCCGCAGCGGAACTTCCGACATTACATCGAGCGAGAGATTGGCGATCGCGATCCGCACCAGATTGTTGGCGAGAACCTGCAGCACCTGGGCGTCGATCACGGTTCCCGGCTGCAACACGAGGTCGCGCGCGACGGCGCCTGGCGCTTGGGCGGCGACGACGGAAAGGATCGGATTGACGGAAATCGACATCTTGAGGTCTCGCTGGACTGCAAACGCTAGCCCAGCGTCGTAAACCTCTCGTTAACCGCCGGGGCGCGATCGGCAAAAGGGACGGATCACGCGCCGGGATTCAGCGCCTTGATAATGCCGGCGGCGGCCCTGAAATCGACCAGCCGCGCCCTGCGGCGCGCCGCAACCTCCTCGTCCACCCCCCATTGTTCGATATTCCAGTCCTCATCGACATGGGCTGATGTCCAGACCTGATCTGACTCGAGCACGCCGCGCAGCAGCGCCAGAGCGAGCAGCGCCGAGCCCGTCAAGGTCGTGACCACATGCACGGCCGCAATCGACCAGGGGTCGTCGGGCAGCGCCGCGCGCGCCGCCGCGATCGCCGGCTCGGGCTGGCGGACATGGACGATGCCTTCGGCCAGCATAAAATGCGCGCCGAGTGCCTCAGCGGCCCAGAACACGATCGGATCCCAATGGGCAGCCTCCCGCGCCACCAGCGCCTCCGGATGACCGGCGCGATAGAACAGCAGATCGGAGCCGAGATATTTCGCGACGTCGTCGGCGACGGCCTCGACCCGGTCGACCACGGCATCGACGACGCTGTTGGCGAACCGCGTCATCGGCATGGTCAGGGGATCGATGAACTCCTGCTGTGCTTCCCATTCCGCCGCGATGGCGTCGGCGATTTCCCGGCTCGGTGCGGCCAGCGCACGGCCGGAAGGCGTGCGGACCGGCTTGTCATCCAAAGTGATCGCAAACCCGCCCGCCCCCTCGACGACACCGGCCTGGGTGTAAAACCGCTTGCGGCGGGGTCCGCGCGTGGTGCGCCGCACCGCCTCCTCCGGATCGAGCCGGGATTGCCCGGCCACTTCATCGAACAGTTCGCGCATGCGGTTTTCGGTCTCTCGCGTCGGTGATAATTTCCGATGGCCGAGAGTACGATATGGGGGGATGCAAATAAAGATAGCCAGCGAGGGTCCTGGTGAGGAACTTGACGACGATTCTGGTTGTGCTGGCTGGCCCCGATGTCGGCCACGCGCCTGGTTCGGTGCGCCGCAATCGCTGGTCCAGAACGTCTATGCCCATTGCGGCGACCGGGCATCCCGCCTTTAGTCGCAACCGGCGCTGCGTCTAAATGCCGTTTCGCCGCATACGGGAGCCTGCGCTCATGATTGCCTCGGGATAGCTCTGGGCGAGATCAAGGCTGGCCCGCATCGCCATCTCGTTCAAATAGTTGCGTAACTGCCGATCGCTGATCGACTTGCCGCAGGAGGCCAAGTCGACGGCGACCTTCGCGATCACGTCATCGTGGCCGGGACTGTCGCGATCGGCCAAATGGACGGACCATGCATAGGCCTCGATCGCATCGCCGCTCAGGCCCATGCGCTGCCCCGCCCATAGTCCGAAAAGGACGTTTCTGCGGGCGATCTCTCCGTCGCGGGTATCGTATTCGATCTGATCCGGGCCGTTGTTCGTCGGCAAATGCAATGTCATGTCTCTCTCTCTTTTGCCTCGCTTATCACTCAGAGATAAAACTCTTGATAGAGGTCAAGCGGAGCAGGCACCAATTGGATTTTTCAATAGTTCGGATTGAGGGGTCGAAAGACCCACAGGCACACGTATCGACCTGAGTCAGCCCCATCCGGATCCCGCACGGGCCGCACCTTGGAACCCGGCGCCATATTGCGGAGCAGGTATTGAAATTTCCAATAGGAACCAGCCGAAGAACTCATTTCAAAAGATCCTCAGGGAGAGCGATAAAAGATTTACCAGGTTAGAGGAGAGACAACGATGAAAACCGGTATCCAGCCAATGCAAGTTCAATCGAAATTCCTGAGAAACGATCTGCGGCAATACGAAATACCGGCGCGAGCGGACCAATCATTGGAAACGAAATCGATCGTGGTGGAGACACTACCTCGTCGTTCGAGACCCACCGTCGCCGGCAAGGTACAGGCGTTGGCGGATGATTGACGGGGGGCATCCCTGGACCACAAATGCGGACATCAAATATTGTTTTGGACCCAAGATGATGAACTATTCAGGAAATTTTAGACGTCGCGCATGCGAATCTGGGGAACCCCGACGTCGCGCGCAGACCGGCACACCGTCAGGCGTTTCCGATAGTTTTCAATCCGTCGCCCTGCGGCTGCTCATCGTCGCTACCTTGGCGCTCACGACGCTTTCGGCATGGTTGATGCCGGCCCAGCTACTGCTTCCTTCAATTGCCATTGCGGGGCTTACCGTCGCTGCACTAGCTGCGCTTGTGGCCTGGCATTGGACAATCCTCAAGGACGCCGGTCGCCTGACCCTCTGGGATGTATCCGGCCTATTCGCATTTATTGGGTTCGGAGCCTGCATGCTCAGCGACCCTCAAGCCGTCGTCCAGTTCTTCGCGAGCGGCGATGTCCAGCCCGCTGGCAGGCGACAGTAAGCTGATACTGATACTCGTTCCCGACCCGCCCTCGCTAACGCTGGGCGGCTTTCCATGCCCGTATTCCCGTCCGGCAGCTCGACAAATCACGAATTGAGAACAGGTCCGGACCATCATGTTTGAATTTCTTACCGCTGAGGCGCTGTCGGCGTTGATGCAGGTCATCGTCATCGATCTGGTGCTTGCAGGCGACAACGCAATCGTTATCGGCCTAGCCGCAGCGGGGCTTCCGCATGACCAGCGAGTCAGGGTCATCTTCTGGGGTATCGTAGCCGCGACGGTCATGCGCATCGGCTTTGCCAGCGTCACGGTCCAGCTCCTTCAGGTCATTGGCCTGTTGCTGGCCGGCGGCCTCCTGTTGCTGTGGGTGTGCTGGAAGATGTGGCGCGAATTACGCGACAACCACGGCGTCGAAACGCTCGCTGAGCCTGGCGTCAACGCCGACGGCACGATTGCCCGCGGCGCGCCGAGAAAGACCTTCCGCCAGGCGGTCTGGCAGATCATCATCGCGGACGTGTCGATGTCGCTCGACAATGTCCTCGCCGTTGCCGGGGCGGCGCGCGAGCATCCCTGGGTTCTCGTTTTTGCCTTGGTGCTCTCGGTTGCCTTGATGGGCATTGCGGCCGGGTTCGTCGCGCGCTTGCTGCA
>JAYSPJ010000825.1:0-5297 GCA_043722155.1 Bradyrhizobium sp. | reverse complement strand
TTGACGATGCTGCCGCGCCGGCGCGCGATCATGCCTCGCGCAAAGGCGACACAAGCCACATAGGTGCCGCGCTGATCGACGCGGACGACGTCGTCCCAGGCGGTCATTGGCAGATCGTGCGGTCGCGCCGGCGTCTGGATTATGCCAGCGCTGTTGACGAGAACGTCGACCGCACCGCACTCCCGTTCGATGGCCGCAGCACAAGCCTCGACACCCTGCTCATCCCCGACATCGACCGCATAGGCGCAGCCGCCGAATTCCGCCGCGACCGCTTGCGCCTTTGCCATGTCACGGTCGGCCACCACGACCAGATCGCCAGCACTCGCGAGTTCGCGTACGCAGGCCGCACCGATGCCGCTGGCGCCGCCGGTCACCACACTGACCCGCCTGGCCGAACCATTCATCGCGCGCGCTCCTTGTCGCCTCGTCGGGCCTCGTACCATTCGACGGCGAAATCCATCAAGCCCTTTCGCAGCCCGATGGCAAAAAACAGGATAACGATGCCGAGCACAATTCCATAATGCTCGGTCAGGCGAGTGACGGTGTCGTTGAGGGTCAACAGCAGCACAGTACCGACCATCGGGCCGAGGAAAGTGGTGACGCCGCCCAGCAGATTGATGAAGATAGCCTCGCCCGATATCGTCCAATAGGCGAATTCGGGATAGGCGCCCGACACAAACAGGCACATGATGACGCCGCCAGTGGAGGCGAACAGCGACGACAGCACGAAGATGGTCAATTTGACGCGCCAGACGTCGATGCCGATGAAGCTGGCCCGGCTGGCATTGTCGCGAATCATGCGCAATGTGTATCCGAACGGCGATTGCGCGATCTGACGCATCAGCAGCAGCCCGATCACCAGCAGCGCGCAACTCATGATGTACAGGTGAACATGGTTGGTCGGATCGATGCCGAAGAACTTCGGGCGCGGAACGCCGCCGCGCAGGCCCTGATCACCGCCGGTCAACGAAACCCACGACAGGATGATGCTGTGGATCAGCATCTGAAACGCCAGCGTGACAAAGGCGAAGTAGATCTCCTTCAGCCGCACGCAGATGGCGCCAATGACGGTCGCAACGACGGCCGTGAGCGCGAGCGCGCCAAGGAAGGCAACCGGGACCGGTACGCCTGTGCGCTGCATGATCAGGCCGAAGCCGTAGGCGCCGAGCCCGAAGAACATGCCGTGCCCGAATGAGATCATGCCGGTATAGCCGACCAGCAGGTTGAGCGAGGTGGCGAACAGGCCGAACGCCGCGCAGCGGATCACGAAGTCAAGCAGCGCCTTGCTGCTGAACAGGAACGGCAGGCTCGCCAGCACGGCAAAGGCGGCGATCGCGATCAGCAGGTCGATATAGCGCAAGCGTCTCGATTTCACCTCGATCGGTGGCGCGCCCAAGCCTTCGCCACGTTCGGCCTGCAGTTCGGTCATGCCACTTCCTTGCCGAAAAGGCCGGTGGGTCGGGCGACCAGCACGATCACCATGAACAAATACATCAGGCCTTCGGTGAACAGCGGGAAGCCGAGCGACCCAAACGACCGGATCAGGCCGATCAGCAGCGCGCCGATCAACGCTCCGAGGATCGAGCCCATGCCGCCGATCACGGTGACGATGAAGGATTCGATCAGCACCGAAAATCCCATGCCCGGCGTCAGCGATCGCACCGGTGCGGCAAGCGCCCCGGCAAGGCCGGCCAGCATGCCGCCCAGCGCAAACACTCCGCCATAGATCAGCCCGGTGTTGATGCCGAGCGCCGACACCATGCCGGCATTATGCGCGGCGGCCCTGATCACCTTGCCGACTCTGGTGCGTGCAAGCCCGAGCCCGAGCACGGCTGCGACTGCGAGCGCCACCCCGATCAGCAGCAGATAATACGGCGGCACCACGCCGCCGGCTATGAACAGCGGGGGGATCTGGAAGGCCGTGGGCATTCCCATCGAGCGGAATTCCGGTCCCCACACGATCTTCACCACGTCGTCGAAAATCAGGACGAAGGCATAGCAGACCAGAAGCTGCATCAGTACGTCGTTGCCGTAGACCCGGCTCATGAAGACGCGCTCGAAGACGAGACCAAGTATCGCGGTGCCGGCAGCACCACACAGCATCGCCAGCGCGAAACTGCCGCTGAGCTGATAGGCCGTCATCGCGAAATAGGCGCCGAACATGTAGAACGCGCCGTGGCTGAAATTCACCACCTTGAGCACGCCGAAGATCAGCGTCAGCCCGACCGCCACCAGAAATAGCAGCATTCCGATAATGAGGCCGCTGGTGGTTTGCGTCACCAGGCAGGCCGCGCTGGTAAGACAGCCGGTGAGCGCGTCGATATCCAAGGAAACTGTCCGTTACGGCTGGCCGGATTGTGTCAAAGAGAAAATCGTTCGATGGAGCGCGGGGGCTGCGATGCAGCCTCCGGGCTCTTCGCGAACCCGTCAGGTGTATCCTTTGGTTTTCTTCCATTCGGCTTCGAGTGCCAGAATCTGCTTCCAGTCGCCACTCTTCACTTCGGGAACATAGGGCTCGCCGGGAATCGTAGTGCCCCAGCCGATGGCGTAGCCGATCAAGGTATGATCCTCGGCCCGCATCGTCACGGTGCCGTCGGCACCGAACGGCGACTTGATGGTCAGGCCCTTCATCGCCTCGGCCAGTTTCTTGCCGTCGGCGGAGTTGGCCTTCTTCGAGGCTGCCGCAATCAGCATCATCGCGGTTGCGTTCTCCCACGACCAGTTGGTCGGGTATTCATTGAACTTTGCTTTGTAGGCATCGCCCCAGGCGGCGTTTTCCGTCGTCGCCGGATAGGTCTTGATGTAGCGATTGCCGGAATGAATGCCCTTCGGCAGATTCTTGACCACGGTCAGCGCGGTATAGTCGGCCATGTTGACCGCAAACACTTCCATCTGGGTGAACAGCGCGTAGATGTTGGCCTGGTCGATGTAGGAGGTGAGATCGCCGCCCCACAGCGCCGAATACAGCGCCTGCGGCTTGGCCTGCAGGATCTTGGTCACCACCTCGGTATAGTCAGGTTGGAACAGCTTTGGCCAGGCGTCGCTGATGATTTCGACATCGGGCGCGAACTTTTTGAGGTAATAGACGAACTCGCCGGTGGTGTCGCGGCCGTAAGCATAATCAGGCGAACAGGTCGCCCACTTCTTCAACCCCTTGGCCTTGGCGATGGCTGCGGCGTAGCCGCCGCCGACGATCGAATCGTGCACCCCCTGCCGCGCGGTGCGGAAGGCGTTGGGGATGTGCTGCTTCGGATCGGCCGTCAACGACGAGGTTTCAGAGTTGGTGTGGATGCAGAAGACCCCAAGGTCGCGCGCGACCTCGTGCACGGCGAACGCGCCCGAGGAAGCTTCCGCGTCGATCAGGAGTTCGCAACCATCCGTGTTGACGAGTTCTCGCGCCACGCGGGCGGCCTCCTGCGGCTGCCCCTTGGAGTCGCGGATGACCATTTCAATCGGGCGGCCGGCCAATCCCCCTGATGCGTTGACCTTGTCGACCTCGATCATGATGCCATTACGCGACGAGGTTCCGAGTTGCGCGACGCGGCCTGACAGGATGGTCGGCATTCCAACCTTGATGGTCTTGGCCTGCGCACCTGCCACCCATGGTGTCGCGAACGTCACCGCGGTGCCTCCCATCAACGCCAGCGCCGAACGCCGGCTAATGCCGGATTTGCGGGATTTCGTCATTATTCCCTCCTCGTTGGGTTTGCGTCTTCTCAATCCCTGGTGGGGATCTGTTGTCCCCATGAGATCAGAATTTCAGAGAAAACGGGATGACGTCAAGGCATAAATGAATTACGAGTCAGAATTCACCATTGTCGATAGTGCAGTTCCTGGCGGCTCATGATCAATTTGTCGAGCTTCATCGCATTTCACGCCCGGCGCACGCCGGAGCGCTGTGCGCTGAAATATCGCGGCGAAGAGATCAGTTACGCGGCCTTCGACGCACGGATTCGGATTGTCGGCGGATGGCTGGCGTCACGCGGGATCGGCGCGGACGACGTGATCGCGGTACTGATGAAGAACAGTGCGGCGTTTCTGGATATCGCCTTCGCGGCGAGCCACATCGGCGCAATCTTCCTTCCGATCAACTACCGGCTGGCGTCCGACGAAATCGCCTACATCGTCGAGAATGCCGGCGCGCGCGTCCTCATCGCCGACGAGGAATTCGGCACCAACGCGGCGGGACCTGCACCCGTCGTCCTGGTCGATGAGGCGGCGCAGGCCGACGCCACCCGGCTTGCAGCCAAAGCCGCGCCGGCAACGGCGCATCGCCGGCTTCCGTCTGACCTGATGCGGCTGATGTACACCTCCGGCACCACCGACCGGCCCAAGGGCGTGATGCTGAGCTACGAGAATTTCTACTGGAAATCGGCCGACCAAGTGCTGGTGCTGGGCCTTGGCCGCGACACCCGGCTACTGGTGGCCGGCCCGCTCTATCATGTCGGAGCGCTCGATCTGCCGGGCATTGCCGTGCTGTGGCAGGGCGGAATGCTGTCCATTCAGCGCGATTTCGACGCCGCGCAGTGCCTGGCCGCGATTGAGGCGGACCGGCTCAACGCGGCGTGGCTGGCGCCGGTCATGACGACCTCGATCCTCATTTGTCCCGATCGCGAATGCTATGACGTCTCCAGCCTGCGATGGGCGATCGGCGGCGGCGAGAAAACGCCGGAGGCGCGCATTCGCGCCTTCTCGCAATATTTCACCAATGCCCGTTACATCGACGCCTACGGACTGACCGAAACCGTCGGCGGCGATACTTTCATGGAGCCCGGCCGCGAGATCGAAAAAATCGGATCGACCGGCCGCCCGGTCGCCCATGTCGAGATCGAAATCCGCGACGACACGGGCAATCGCCTCGCCCCCGGCGTAAATGGCGAAATCTGTCTGCGCGGCCCAAAGGTCACGCGCGGATACTGGAAGGATCCCGGCAAGACCGCGGCCGCATTCTTCGGCGACTGGTTTCGTAGCGGCGACATCGGCTACCTCGATGACGACGGCTTTCTCTATCTCACCGACCGCAAGAAGGACATGATCATTTCAGGTGGTGAGAATATCGCATCGTCCGAAGTCGAGCGGGTCATCTATGAATTGCGCCAGGTGCGCGAGGTCGCTGTCATCGGCATGCCCGATGAACGCTGGGGCGAACGCCCGGTTGCGGTTGTGGTACTTGCGGATGGCGCGGCGCTGGAACTGTCTGGCCTGACCGATCATTGCCGCCGACACCTCGCGGCGTTCAAGGTGCCAAAACAGCTCATCGTTCGCGACAGCCTGCCGCGCAATCCATCGGGCAAAGT
>JAYSPJ010000824.1:0-5639 GCA_043722155.1 Bradyrhizobium sp. | reverse complement strand
GGGTGATCGCAAGCTACCTGGAAAAGCCGGAGCATGGCTTTGAGCCGTTTGTCCCGCCTGATCCGGTTGCTCTGGGTCAGACGATACGTCCTGGTGATGTGCTTCTCGTCGAAGGCAACAGCCGGATTTCGGGCGCCATCAAATACCTCACTCAATCGACATGGTCCCACGCCGCACTCTACGTCGGGCCGATCGAAATAGAAGGTGACGCAGGTGACCCGCACAGTCTTATCGAGGCATTGCTCGGTAACGGAGTCGTGTCGAGTCCGCTGGCCGCCTACTCAAAATATCATACGCGAATCTGCCGGCCGATCGGCCTTTCCAGCGACGATTGCAGGCGCGTTTGCGAATTCGCCATTTCCCGGATTGGTGTCCAGTACGATCTGAAGAACATCATCGATCTGGGACGCTATCTCGTGCCGCTGCCGGTGCCTCAACGTTGGAGACGCCGAATGATTGCACTGGGGTCGGGCGATCCGACACGGCTCATCTGCTCGGGAATTATCGCGCAGGCGTTCCAGTCAATTCGCTATCCCATACTGCCAAATATCACCCGCGTTGGCAGTCGGTCGGCGCAGGAGGAGATCTTGCGAATCCGTCACTCTTCGCTTTTTGTGCCTCGGGATTTCGACATCTCGCCATATTTTGCCGTGGTCAAGCCGACGATTGAACAAGGATTCGATTATCGAGCCGTTAGATGGGCGGACCATCGCGAGCTCCAGTTGGCGGACGGAGTACCGGTCGAGGCCGGTTAGAATGCAAGCATATGCAGATGCTCATGCTTACCGAAGCAACAACAGTCATGAACTCAGCCGAGCATGCGAGATGCTAGACCGATACCTGCTGGAAACGCAAAATGCGCTCCTCCGTCCTGTTGCCTTGAAGCTCAATTCACGGGGCGTTGCTGCAGATGCTTTGACGCTCATCGGGTTTCTCTTCGGCTTCGGTTCTGCCGTCTTTATCGCGATCGGCTTCACAGGAACGGCGCTGATCCCGATTGTCTTCAACAGATTGTTCGACGGCCTCGATGGGGCCGTCGCACGCCTGGCCGGACCGACTGACCGGGGCGCATTTCTGGATATCGTGCTGGACTTCGCATTTTACGCAATGGTTCCGCTGGCCTTTGCGGTCGCCAATCCCACCCAAAACGCGATGGCGGCCTGCCTGCTGCTGGCGTCCTTCATGGGCACCGCAAGCAGCTTTCTCGCATTCGCCGTCATCGCTGCCAAACGCGGCGCCACGTCGACCAGTTTCCCGCAAAAAGGCATCTACTATCTGGGTGGACTGACGGAAGGCACGGAAACGATTGTCGCCTTCACGGCGATGTGTCTCTGGCCCGACCGATTTCCGATCATCGCAACAGCATTCTCGGCGCTCGCGTTATTGACGACTTTGATGCGCTGGTTGTGGGGTTGGCGCGTGTTTTCGGAGTCGAAGCTGTGAAGCTCAAACTGCTGGGAGCTATCTTCACAATGGGTCTTCTGCTTGCCAATGGCGCGCACGCCGCGGACCAATCCATCGCGCTCGGTCAGTTTTCAGAGGGCTCGCTTGCCGGCTGGGAGCGGAAGGCGTTCAAGGGTGAGACGGATTATACCTTTGTGTACGATGCCGCGAAGAGGGCGACCGTACTTCAGGCCATATCCAGTTCCGCCGCGTCGGGGCGCTTCAAAAAAATAGCCATCGACCTCACGAAGACACCGTTCCTGAACTGGTCGTGGAAGGTATCGGACCCACTGGTCGGCAATGACGAAAATGCTAAAGGCGGCGACGATTTTTCTGCACGTCTCTATGTCGTCGCGGAGCGCGGTATCATGGGTGTAAGTTCCCTTTCGGTGAACTACGTGTGGGCGAGTCAGCACCCTACGGGAAGCAGTTGGCCCAGTCCGTTCACCAAGCGCGTCCGGCTGATGGCCATGAATTCGGGTTCGATCGGGCTGAATGGGTGGGTTTCGCACAAGCGCAATGTGCGTGAGGACCTAAGGAACCAATTCGGTGAAGACATTACGTCGATAGATGCCGTCGCGCTGATGACGGATACGGATAATTCGGGCGGCTACGCCCGGGCTTACTACGGCGATATTTGGTTCACTGCGGAGTAGCGGAAAATGAGTGCGGGCGCGAAACCAGACGAAACAACACGACATATCGTGCTCGTAGGGGCAGGGCACGCGCATGTCGAAGTATTGCGGCGCCTTCGGCTTCGTGCCGAACCATCCATCCGCATAACCCTGATCACACGAGCTCCGGAGACGCCGTATTAGGGAATGGTTCCCGGATTTGTTGCCGGTCACTATCAGAGGTCAGAGACCAATATCCGGGCAGACAGGCTGGCTGATTTCGAAGGCTGTACGGCGCTATTTGCCCACGCGGCCGGACTGGATGCCGATGGTCGCCGGGTGTTGCTGAAAGACGGACGCTCGGTGTCTGGCGATCTGATTTCCGTCGACGTTGGTGCGGTTACGGACATCTCCGATGCGCCGCAAAATGGCGGACTGGTCGTTTCCGTAAAGCCGATGGATGAATTCGAAAACTGCTGGCCGATGGTCGAGCAACGGATGAAGTCCGAATCGGGCGTGCAGATTGCTGTGGTCGGCGCCGGCGCAGCGGGCGTCGAGCTTGCACTCGCAATTCGATATCGGCTGGTTCAGATGAACGCAGGAACAGACAAGCTGGCTCGGGTCGTTCTGGTCGAGATGGGTGTTCGGATTCTCAGCGGGTTTCCCGAAACGGTGCGAGAACGTTTGACCAAAATTCTTCTGAATAAAGGCATAGAGGTCCGAACAAACTTTGGAGCGTTTGATGACGATGAGGCACCTGGACCCTTCCGAATACTGGTATGGGCCGCCGGCGTTTCGCCGGCCGCCTGGCTGGCCGGCTCCGGGTTGGCGTCCGACGCGCACGGGTTCATTGCCGTAAACCGCCACCTCCAGTCGACGTCGCATCCGGCGTTCTTCGCCGCGGGCGACGCTGCCGGCATGGTCGAATCGCCCAGACCGAAATCCGGGGTCATGGCAGTTCGCCAAGGTCCCATTCTGGCCGAGAACCTGCTCCGCGCAGCGCACGGCTTGCCGCTGAAGTCGTTCTCGCCGCAAAAGGAATGGTTGAGCCTTATCTCGACAGGCGATCGCTACGCCGTTGCTTCGCGCGGGAACTGGTCGGCGGAGGGCCGATGGGTATGGTACTGGAAGAACTGGCTGGACACGAGATTTATTGCTCGGTTTTCGGTCTAGAGTCCGAATTTGCAAACGTTGCGCCGGGCGCCTCGGACGACGGGTTGCCGACGAGACCAGCCGATTGTGCCCTCAGGAAGTCGGCGGGAGTATCGATATCCCAAAGGACCTGGGTTTCGAACACATCCAATCTTAGTTCACGCAAGCGATTGCGCGTTCTCGACATCACCTCGTTGGTTCCCCATGGCATGTCCTCGAATAATTGCGGAACTGGTCGCCTCAGCCCAATGAGCGCGTATCCCCCGTCCTCAGCCGGAGTAAACACGGCGTCCGCGCCATCTCGAAGCGCGGATGCGCAGTGTAAGAGATGTTCGACCGCGAGGGCCGGACAATCAGTGCCGATCAGAATAACGGGCCCCTTTGGCGTTAGCGCGTCGAACGCGTTCAGCATGCGCGCGCCCAGATCGCTTCCGATTTGCTGATGGGTGGCGATGGTAAACTCCTGGCTGAGCGAAGCGAATAGATCGTGTGACCGGTCCGGGGCGCACCATAGCGATATCGGTCGAAGCGGAGACTGCGTCGCCGTTTCTACCGTCCGCCGGATCAGAAACGCCTGAAGATCCGCAGCGCCCTGCCGGTCGAGCAGCGGTATCAGTCGCGTCTTGGCGTATCCGGCAAACGGCGCCTTGGCAAAGATCGCGATCTGGATCGGCTCAGGCGTCTCGTCGCGCATGTGCATATTGCTCCGCCAGCCGAGAAGGGTCGGCACCCAGGAAATAGGCCAGCCGCAATCGCCACATCAGCAGGACCGTCCTGACAATCCCGTTTCTTTCCCAACGCCGTCCGGACGTCGTCACTTTCGCCCGAATGCAGGCGGGGGGAGAAAGTCGCTTTAGGGATTTGGACAACGCAACGTCCTCCATGAGCGAAACGGCGGGAAATCCGCCGATCCGCTCAAATGCGCTGCGTTTCACGAAGATGGCCTGGTCGCCAGTTGCAATTCCCGTCCATCGAGATCGCAGGTTCATCATGAAAGCGACGCCATTCAACAAGCGTAGTGGGGAGTCGATTTTCACATCGAACCGTCCCCAGACGCATCCGGGTGCCGTGAGCGCCCGGTCGATGGCTTCCGGCGCACCTTCTGGAAGGGCAGTGTCCGAGTGCAGGAAGAGTAGAGTATCGCCGGTCGATTGCCGGGCCCCCGAGTTCATTTGCAAGGCACGGCCGCGTTTGGCGACAATCACATTGTCGCAGAGAGGGCCAGCGAGCCGGATACTGTTGTCTTCACTGCCTCCGTCGACGGCGATAACCTCCACGCCGCGCCGCCGCAGCGGTTGCAGGGCCGAGAGACTGGTCTCGATTGTCTGCTGTTCGTTCAGAGTGGGGACGATGATCGACAACACTGAGCTTTTCCTGGCCGATTATCGCGCCTTCGCGCCGATCCGATTGAGCATGTGTCTCGCCTTCCTCGTGACGAATGCGATTACGAGCACCGTCGCCAAAAGGCCGATCGAGAACAACACGAGTTGCGGTGTTTTCAGGTCCTCGCTTGTAACAGCGGCCCGTCCTAAGGT
Source organism: Bradyrhizobium sp. (assembly GCA_043722155.1). Lineage (GTDB taxonomy): Bacteria > Pseudomonadota > Alphaproteobacteria > Rhizobiales > Xanthobacteraceae > Bradyrhizobium. The sequence continues at coordinate 895 of JAYSPJ010000824.1, read as the reverse complement.
TCCAATATACACGTAAAGCGACGTGCCCGGAATGATCCCGAAAAACGTCGGGACCACGAAATGCAAGACCGGAATATCGGTTGCTCCAAAGGCATAATTCTGGAGGGTAAATGGAACCACGGGACTCAACCGCAAGAGTCCGACGACCTTCCATCCCTCGACCCTTGCCACCCTGTCCAGAGCTTGCAGTAGCGGGCCTCCTTGAGCGTGTGCCCCAGTTCGAACTCCCGATCATAAGGGAGCAGGGTGCACGCCACGACGACCGGCCTAGCAGCACCCTTGCGCTTGACGACCATCCGCGAAGACGAGCACATCACGTCGTCGGGCGACTTGTGAAGTATGCCCCAACAGGCGGTCGTGATCTCGGGGACATCCCTCGTGAGCTCCATTTCCGGAAACAGAACCAGCGCGCCGGGTTCTTCGGACGCAAAGGCAATATCATGATCCGCTAGAAGCCGTACGTAGCCCTCGCGCTCAGCAGCCGGATCCTCACCCCACATCGTGCGTCCGGCGATCGACGTCCGGAAACCGCTTTGGTTCAACCATTTCAAACCGGAGAGAGCGTGAACGAAGGTGCCAGGGCCACGCTCCTCTTCATGGCGCTCGGCGGTATAGTGATCGAGCGAGACCCTCAAGGTGAGCAGGGGCCCATATAGGCGGTTGAGGTCCAACAAGGCGGCCCCGTGTCGCTGCATCGGCCGCATGCCGTTTGTCAGGATTAGAACCTTGAAGCCGCGATCCAGGCAGGCTTCCAACATTCCGATGATCTCGGGGTTCATGAACGGCTCGCCCCCGGTAAGGCCGATCTCTTCGGTCGCCAATCCGGCTTCAGCGATTTCGTCGAGGTAGGTCAATACTTCGGCCTTGCGGATGTAGATCAACCGATCGTTCTTAG
>JAYSPJ010000823.1:0-2724 GCA_043722155.1 Bradyrhizobium sp. | reverse complement strand
TCTGGCTGTCGGCGGCGCGACGTTCGCTGTCGCTCAGCATCAGCACCGACATGATCCTGCGGTCCGGCGCGCTTCGGACGCGCGGCAATTCGTGAAATTTCCTGCGGCGTTGGTCGAGGACACGCTCGCCAACATGCGCGATCATCTCCAGGCCCTGCAGGAGATTCAATCGCATCTCGGCATGGGTCATGCGGACATCGCTGCCAAGATTGCGGAAACGCGGCTCGGAATGTCTTCGCTGGGGCTGCATGGCGCTGCGGAAGTTTCCAGACATATGCCGCAGGGGATGCAGGATGCCGGGACGGCGATGCATCGCGCGGCAAGCCGGTTTGCAATCACGGCGCAGGATGCGGCTGTTACCGGTGACCTGAAACCGGTGTTTGCCGGGCTTGCCGACATCACGGCTCAATGCGTCGGCTGTCACGCGAGCTTCCGGATAAAATAGCAATCGCAACAGCCGGCAAGGTGTTGATTTCGGGTCAAATGCGGTGGCAGCGCCGCGGCGGCGTCGATCGCCTCGAAAAGCATGCATTGATCGACGACACATATCCGGATATCTCGACACCAAAGGTATCCGATGCGGCTTCCCTTCTTCTACGGCTGGGTCATCGTCGTCGTGACGTTCGTCACCATGGCGATCGGCGTCAATGCCCGCACCGCGTTTTCGCTGTTTTTCCCGCCGATCGTCGACGAGTTCGGCTGGGAACGCGGCGTCACCGCCGGCGCCTTCTCGTTCGGCTTCGTGATCTCCGCCGCAGTAAGCCCGCTGATCGGCCGCATGATGGATCGCTTCGGCCCGCGCGCGGTGATGGAGCTTGGCGTCGCGCTGATGGCGGGAGGCCTGTTGCTGGCGCCCCTGACGACGCAGCCCTGGCATCTGTACCTGACCATCGGTGTCATGGTCGGAGCCGGCAGCGTCTGTCTCGGCTATTCCGGCCAATCGCTGTTTTTGCCCAACTGGTTCATTCGCCGCCGGGGCCTCGCCATGGGGCTTGCGTTCGCCGGCGTCGGCATCGGCTCCGTCACCTTGCTGCCCTGGGTGCAGCTGATGATCGAGCAGACCGGCTGGCGCACCGCCTGCACCGCGATGGGCATCATGGTCCTGATCGTGCTCGCACCGATCAACCTGCTGCTGCGCAAGCGTCCCGAGGACTTGAGCCTGCTGCCGGACGGCGATGCCGCGCCGACGGCCACATCGGCGAAGCCGGTTTCCAACATCGTCGATCCGGTCTGGGCCGGCATCGACTGGACGCTGCGGCGGGCGCTGCGCACCGCGCGCTTCTGGTGGATATCGCTCGGCTATTTCTGCGGATTGTACGCCTGGTACGCGGTGCAGGTGCACCAGACCAAATATCTGCTCGACATCGGTTTCAGTCCGACTGTCGCGGTCTGGGCATTGGGCGTGGTCAGCCTGCTGGGCATTCCCGGCCAGATCTGGCTCGGGCACCTGTCAGACCGGGTGGGACGTGAATGGGTTTGGGCCGTGAGCTGCCTGGGCTTTGCGATCTGCTTCGCGGCGCTGATCGCGCTGAAATTCTATCCGACCCTGCTTTTGGTCTATCTCATGATTTTGGCGCAGGGCGCGCTCGGCTACGGCGTGACCTCGATCATGGGCGCGGTGGTGCTGGAGATATTTCAAGGCAAGCAGTATGGCAGCATTTTTGGCACCATCATGCTGGCGGCGCTCGCCGGCGGCGCCGCGGGTCCCTGGGTGACTGGCTTTCTGCACGACCTCACAGGCAGTTACACCATCGCCTTCGCGATCGGCATCGGTGTGAGTCTGCTGTCCGCGGTCGCGATCTGGCTGGCCTCGCCCGGCAAGGTCCGCGCGGTCGCGGGGCAATTGCATAAGGCGCACGGCTGAGCCGCTGAAGTTTTCGTCAGGTCGACGAAATCCCCATGGCTCTCTGCAGATCGCCGATGGCGCGCAGGAAGCTGTCGGCCGGTGTGGTCTCCGGATCGATCAGACGGTGCAGACGGAAGCCGTCCTCCATCGCCAGCAGTATGGCGCCTGTCCATGCCGGGTTCAGCGATCTGGTCTTGCCGCTGTTCTTCAGCGTGGTCTCGACGATATCCGCGACCAGTTTTCTCCGGGCCCGCAGCCGCTTGGCAAGGTCGGGTCTGCGCTTTTCGGCGCGCGCCACGAACAGGATCATCTCCATGTGCAGAAGGGGAGAACGTCCGAGCGGATCCTGCAGGCTACGGTCCATGCTCTTCAGCGCGTCGATGAAATCCGAGGGGCTTTTGTGCCTGGCGAGAAGATCGAGATTGCGTCGAATGGATTGCTCGACGTGATCCTCGAGCATGGCGATGATCAACTCGTCCTTGCTCTTGAAATTCGAATAGAACGCCCCGCGCGTCAGGCCGGCCGCGGCCGCGATGGCCTCGATGCTGGCGCCGCCGATACCCTGTTCCTCGAAGACGCGCGCCGCCGCCTCGAACAGCTTCTTGCAGGTATCGTCCCTCGTCGGTCGCGTGCGAACTCTTGACATCGGTCAATTTTAGGTCAGAATGCAACTCGATACAACAGTGTATCCAATTTCAAGTCGCCCGGATAGACAGCCGGTCCGGCTCCCGAGGACGACGCCAATCCGCCCGAATGTGCGGGTACTTCAGCGCGGTAATTGATTGAGGTCACCATGAACGAGCATGTTCAGACTGCGACGAGCGCGCCGCTGTTCAATCCGCTGGCGCCGGAGTTCATTCGCGATCCCTATCCGCACT
>JAYSPJ010000822.1:0-2780 GCA_043722155.1 Bradyrhizobium sp. | reverse complement strand
GAATACCGCATGATCGGCCCCGCGCCGGATCAGGCGCCGACCATCGTCATGCTGCACGAGGGCCTGGGTTGTGTCGGGCTGTGGGGCGATTTTCCGGACAGGCTGCAGGCAGCGACCTCAGCCGGCGTTTTCGTCTATTCGCGAGCGGGCTACGGTGCCTCGACGCCGGTCGCGCTGCCGCGCCCGCTCGATTACATGCATGTCGTGCGCTCGAGGTGCTGCCAAAGCTGCTCGACCAGATCGGCTTTCGCCGCGGGCTCCTGGTCGGGCATTCCGACGGCGCCTCGATCGCGGCGATCTACGCCGGTTCGCATCAGGACCATCGCGTGCAGGGCGTCGCGATGATCGCACCGCACTTTATCGTGGAAGATATTTCGGTGAGCTCGATCGCGGCGATCAAGCGGGCCTACGAGACATCGGAGTTGAAATCGAAGCTTTCGCGCTGGCACAAGGACGTCGACGACACCTTTTATGGCTGGAACGGCGCCTGGCTCGACCCCGAATTTCGTTCCTGGGATATCTCGGAATATCTCGCCTATATACGCGTGCCGGTTGCAATCCTGCAGGGCGCCGACGACCAGTATGGGACAATCCGACAGATCGAGATTGCGCAGGAAGAGTGCTATTGTCCTGTCGATGTGACGGAAATCCCCCGGGCTGGACATTCGCCGCATCGCGAGGCGCCGGAGGCGACGCTGGATACGATTTCGGATTTTGCCAGACGCATTTTATACACGCATGAGGGCTCGCAGGGGCGCGCCGCTTAAAACATTGGTCTCAAGCAATTGGTCTTGGCGATGCCGCAATGAGCATCCCTTCGTCATCGGGCGCCGACCTGCCGCTGCCGCGCTGGGCCTATGTCCCCGGCGCGACCGCGGAGCCGGACGCCGACTACGACACGCTGGCGCAGGTCATGGCGCTGGTGCCGTCCCGATTTCGCGACTTTGTCCCGGCGCGCCACCCGGCGCTGCGCTACGGGCTGGCGCTCAACGATCACGGCTTCTTCTGGGAATCGCAGCAGATCCTGGAAGCGGTGTGGGCGGCGGTGCCGCAAGGCGGCCGCGAGCGGATCCTGCTGCGCGCCTGCATCCAGATCGCCGGCGCCAATCTGAAACTCCGGATGCTGAAAGCCCACGCCGCGGCACGGCTATTCGGCGAAGCGCTGGGCGAGCTCGAGACGCTCAGCCTGCGCAAGACGGGGGCCGGCGGTGACGGCTTTGCCGATGGCTTCCCGACCGCCGCACTCTCGGGGCTGTTGAAGGCCAAACTGGCGCAACCGCTGCTCTCCAAAGCCGATTGGGTGAAGATCGGCGCGGTCGGCCGCACATGAAACAAAATGCACATTATAACCTTGACAAAGCAGCTTCTACTGGTAGATTGGAACCCATAGGAGCTACCGATGACCGATCTTCTCAAAAACCCGATCTTCCTCGACGAAACCGCAGCCCGCGAATGGCTTGAGGCCCGCGTCTGGGCGAACGGTCGGGTTTGCCCGCATTGCGGCAACGTGGATCAGGACAAGCTGACCAAGCTTGAAGGCAAGGCGCACCGTCCCGGCGTGTACCAGTGCAACGAACCTCAGTGCCGCCAGCAGTTCACCGTGACCGTAAACACCGTTTTCGAGCGTTCCAAAATCCCGCTGACCAAGTGGCTTGCCGCGTTGTTCCTGATGACCGCTTCCAAGAAGGGCATCAGCGCGCATCAGGTCCACCGCATGTTGGGCATCAGCTACAAATCGACGTGGTTCCTGATGCATCGCTTGCGTGAGGCAATGCGCGTGGGCGGCCTTATGCCGCCCATGGGCGAGGCTGGCGGCGCAGTAGAAGTTGACGAAACGTTCATTGGACGCTTGCAGGGCGTTAAAAAGGGTCGCGCGGGCGCGGCTCACAAGAACACCGTTCTTTCCCTGCTAGATCGCGACACCGGGCAAGTTCGCACCTTCCACGTTGCAAATACGACGGCAGATTCCATCGTGCCCATCGTCCGCGCCAATATCGCCAAGGAAGCGCACCTGATGACTGACCAAGCACGCGTTTACGAAAAAGTCGGTACTGAATTTGCGGACCACGGCGTAGTGAACCACGGCGAGGGTCAATACGTTCGCTACTGGAACGAAGAAACCGGCGAGACGCGCCCCGATGGCAAGCCGGTAGTCAAAACCACTGTCATCACCACCAACACCATCGAAAGCTTTTTCAGCGTATTCAAGCGCGGTATGCGCGGCACTTATCAGCATTGCTCAGAGAAGCATTTGCATCGTTATCTGGCGGAATTTGAATTCCGCCATAACAACCGCACCGCTCTCGGCGTGAACGATGGCGAACGCGCTGCCGAACTCGCCAAGGGCATCGTCGGCAAGCGCCTGACCTATCGACGGCCTGACCGCAAAAACGTTCAAGCATAAGGCGGAGCGCTTCCTGCACTGGCGCGGGAAGCTGCCCAAGCTAAAGCCTCGATTCGTCAAATATTGGCGCACAAAGTAGTCCAGCGGACTCGACTCAAAGTAGCGATTCGGCCCACCATCGCGCCACTGTGGCCCCCGAAAGGCTCCGCAACGCAATGCGGCTTCCCCCTAGGGACAAGTCACAGCCCGAGACCCGGCCCGTCGGAACGATCTGGCAGAGTGATTCTCCCAGATAATTTCAACGCTCACCGGGGCGGCTTGGGGCTGTCAGAAGCGATGCTAGAGCGGTTTCCACTTGAAATGGGTCACTACGCGTATCCGGCATGTCGAAAGTAGTTAGCGCACTGCTCGGGTGCAAATGTTTTGATAAGCTTTC
>JAYSPJ010000821.1:0-4686 GCA_043722155.1 Bradyrhizobium sp. | reverse complement strand
CTTCAACCAGATGGTGTTCGTGCAGTCGCGGATCGCGATGCTGGATATATTTGCGCTGGCGTTCGGCCTGTTGGCGATTGCGGCGTTCATGCACGGCTTCCGCAAGGCGCGACCGCATCTCTGGTTCGCGCTCGCCGGCCTCGCATTCGGTCTTGCGGCCGCTTGCAAATGGAGCGGACTGTTTGCGCTCGCCGTTTGCATCGTCATCGTCGCCGTGATCCGCCTGATGCAGAGCTGGGGCACGCAGTTCGCCGACGGCAATGCCGGCGACTGGTACCGGCCCGGTCTCTGGCCCGAGTTCAGATCTATTCACTTCGCGGCATGCCTCGTGCTGGTTCCGGCGGTCGTCTATCTCGCGACCTTCGTGCCGCTCTACGGGCTGTCGCTTGCCGACCTGCTCGAAGCCCAGCGCAAGATTTTCAGCGACAACACCACGACCGCGATCGCGGGCCACACTTATATGAGTTCGTGGCCGTCCTGGCCGTTTCTGGTGCGGCCGGTCTGGTATCTGTTCGACAAGATCGCCGACGACCGGATTGCGGCGGTGGTATTCCTCGGCAATCCCGTGGTGCTGTGGACGGCGCTGCCGGCGCTCGCGGTTTGCCTGCGCGACTGGATCGTGACGCGGCGGGCCGACGCGTTCCTGATCCTGTCGTTCTATTTCGGGCTTTATCTGGCCTGGGCGCTGCTGCCGCGGACGCTCGGCTTCCTGTATTATTATCTGCCGGCCGCCACCTTTGCGAGTCTCGCGCCGGTCTACGTGCTGCGACGGGGCAACAGCCCGCGCTGGCTGTTATGGGCCTTCGTCGCGGTCGCATGCGCGGGCTTCGCCGCGATGCTGCCGATCTCGGTGGCGTTTGTCGGGACGTCGATGGAGACGTTTGTCCGGCTGATGCTTTTCCAGAGCTGGATCTGAGGGCGCAAATACGTTTCAGCCCGCGCCAGACAGGCGCGGGCTGAAACGACGTGTTGCGATCGACCGTTACTTCGAGGCGGTCTTGGTATCCATGTTGACGACCTGAACGCGGCGGTTCATCGGGTCCATCGGCGCATTTGCATCCTTCGGCTTGCTTTCGCCATAGCCGACGGTGACGAGATCGGCGCCGTTGATCCCGTACTTCTCGGTCAGAAAGCGCTTGATGGTGTCGGCGCGGCGTTCGGACAGGTCCTGGTTGTAGGGCTCGCTGCCGACCGCATCGGTATGGCCGGCGACGACGAAGGTCGAGCCCTTCAGGCTCGAATCCGAGAGCGCCTTGCCGAGTTCCTGCGCCGCCGGCATCGACGTCTTGCTGATGTCGGCCGAATTGTAGTCGAACTGGATCTCCAGATCGATCTTCGGCTTGCTCGCCGCGATCTCGGCGATTTCCTCGCGCTCGCCGAGCGAGAGTGACCGCGTCTTGCGGTTGCGCAGCGTATCGACGAAACGGATCTGCTTGGCCTCGACGGCCGGATCGGCCTGCGGTCCTGCCGACAGGCCGCGGGTCAGCGGCTTCTTCGGCTGCAGCGCATTCAGGATCTGGTCTGCCGAAACTTTCTCGCCGGCAATGGCAAGGCTCGCCGTCATCGACAGCGCGGCACCGAGCGTGAGCGCCGAGAGTGCGGAAAGTCTGTGAAAGCTGGTCATTGTCTTAATCCTCGCTGTTACGCCTGATGGCGCTTTGATGGTTGAACGATAAACCGGACGATGGGCCGTGGATGTGACTTGGCTCACATTGGTAAACGGACCATCGGCCCGGGCTCTTCCTGTCGTCGCGGCATCCGGCGAGCCCCTTCGACCGCTTGCCGCCCGAAGTGATCCAGATCACGGTTCGCGCGCCCGGGGACCGGATCAGGTTGGCGGCATCGGGATCGACCCCCGAGTTGGCCATGTCAGTTTGATATGTGATGCGCATGTGATTATGTTTTGCACATGACCGCGATGATTCAAATTCGCAATGTGCTCGATGCACTGCATCGTCGGCTCAAGTCGCGTGCGGCGCTGGCGGGCATGTCGCTCTCCGACTATTTGCTCAGCGAGATCCGCCATGTGGCCGAGCGGCCGACGCGCGATGAGCTGCGAGCCCGTCTGGAACGACGCCCGGGAATGACCCCTTCGGTAGGTCCGGCAGAGGCGGTTCGCGCCGAACGCGATCGCCAATGATGGTGGTCAATGCTTCGGCCGTGCTCGAAGCGCTGCTTCGCACGCCAGCCCGCTGCCGCTGTGCTCCTGTCGAAGTGGCTGGCGGTGGGTTGGTCGCCTCGATCCCGATCTTATTGCCGTCGCCGTGGCGCCGGGCTGCGAACAACAAATCGGCCAGATAGGCGTCTAGAAAAACCGCTCGCGACGAAAAATCACAAACAAAGCGATGCAGGGGCCGCGTGTTTCAGTCAGTAAAGAGGCAGTATGAGTATGGATATCGGCCCGGCCGGCCGGACCAGGCGGGTTCCACAAATTCGATGCCGGTATTGATCGGCGCGGCCATGATTGCGGCGGCGATCCTGCTGTCGACGCTGATCACGGCGCTGGGCTCCCGTTACGTGGGCATGGAGAGCCCGACCGAGGAAAGCGCCTGGCTGATCGATCGCCTTACCGGCAATGTCTACCGCTGCCAGGCCCCAAAGCGCGGCAAGGCGTCGTGTGACGCCGACATCGCGACCGGGGCCATCACCGAACGGCCGAAGCCGTGACCGGGTTGAGCCGCGCTGGCGCTCCTCGCCGCCGAATATCGCGCGCCCGCGAATCCGGCTACACTGCCGCCCGATGCCCCGCAATGTTGAATCCCGTCCCCTGAGCAAGACCGAGGCCCGCCGGATCTGGCTGCGCGCCCAGCGGCTCGATACGCCAGCGCCATTCGGCGAAGGGCCGCAGGCGACGGCGGCCGCGGTCGAACATCTCGGCTACGTGCAGATCGACACCATCAACGTCATCGAGCGCTGTCACCATCATATTCTGTGGAACCGGATTCCCGAATACCGCCGCGCGGATCTGCGGTACGCCCAGAGCGTCGACAAGAGCGTGTTCGAATACTGGACCCATGCCTTGTCCTACGTACCGTCGAAGGATCTGCGCTTCTTCCTTCCGGCAATGCGGCGCCACAAGCGCGAGGGCCACAAATGGCTCACATCGGTCAAGCCGGCCGATTTGCGCAAGGTACTGCGGCTGATCCGGCAGGGCGGCGCGCTGACCATCCGCGATATCGACGACGACGTGCTGGTCGACAAGGAGCACCTGTGGGCCAGCCGCAAGCCGTCGAAGCGGGCGCTGCAGCTCTTGTTCTACACCGGCGTGCTGACGATCTCCGAGCGCAACGGCATGCTGAAAACCTACGACCTGATGACGCGGCATTTCGGCTGGGACAAGCCGCCCAATAGACCTCCAAAGCCGGCCTCGGCGAGCGAAACCACCGCCTATCTGCTCGACCGCGCTTTGCGCGCGCAGGGCATCGTCAGTCTGGATTCGATCTGCCATCTCGACGCGCCGAGCAAGCCGGCGATCCGGCGGCTGATCGGATCGAGGGTGCGGGCCAAGCAACTGGTGCCGGTGGCGCTGCAAGGCGCGGGCAAGCAGGAGCATTGGGCGGAGCCCGCGACGCTGGAGACCGCGGGCGAGGGCGCTTCCGATCTGGTGCATATCCTGTCGCCGTTCGATCCCCTGATCATCCAGCGCAAGCGCACCGAATTGTTCTTCGATTACGGCCACCGCTTCGAGGCCTATGTGCCCCGGGAAAAACGGGTGTTCGGCTATTTCGCGCTGCCGGTTCTCGTCGGCGACAACATCGTCGCCGCCCTCGATCTCAAGACCGACCGCAAGAGCCGCAAATTGCTGGTGCAGAAATGGAGCTGGGTTGGCGCCGCGCCGAAGGGCCCGCGCAAGGCGTTAAAGACGCGCATCGAGCAGGAGCTGCACCGCTTCGAGCGGTTTCAATTGGCGGAGTGAGGGCTATCCGGCGCTGCCCTGTACGAACGGACGTGGCGAGACGATCGAGCACCACTCCCAAACCAATGCCGACGCTGTACGCGACCATGTTCCACACCGAAAAAATGCGGCGCCGGGCATCAGGAGGCCGCAGCGTCCGTGAAAGGAAATGTCAACTCGAAACGGGTCCCGTGATCGGATTCGAGCAGACGGATGGCGCCGCCATGGGCGTCGAGCATGGCGCGCACGATGGCGAGGCCCATCCCGGTGCCGCCGCTGTCGCGCCGTGTGGTGAAGAAGCTGTCGAAGATCTGGGTCCGGTTGTTGGGCGAGACGCCTTCGCCGTCATCGCTGACGATGACTTTCAGCTGATCGCCCTGCCGCGTCGCCGATACATCGAGCGATGAACTGCCGTGACGCACGGCGTTGTCGGCAAGGTTGGAAAAAATGATCAGGAGGTTATCCTCGGAGATGCGCATCGGCGTATCGAGGTCGCCGCCAGCGCGGATATCGAGCGAGGGGAAGGCCGCGCGGAGGCCTGCGACCGCGACCGACAGTTTCGCGGCGCCGCGCGCGACCGGGTTTTCTGCGCGGGCAAAATCGCGCAGACGGTCGGCGATCTTGGCGAGCCGATCGGTGTCGGCGATGATGTTGTCGAGGAATTTACGCCGGTCCTCATCGTCCATGTCAGGCGCGCCGACGTCCTCGCGCAACAGTTCCGCAGCGCCCTGGATCGAGGTCAGCGGCGATTTCAACTCGTGGGAGACATGGGTGGCGAAGGTCGAGATGAA
>JAYSPJ010000820.1:0-7246 GCA_043722155.1 Bradyrhizobium sp. | reverse complement strand
CCGTCCTGGCCGAAACCGAACACGCCGGCATAGATCAGGCGCGGATTGATTTTCGAGACCACGTCGTAGCCGAGCTGCAACCGCGCCATGGCCTGCGGCCGGACGTTGTAGACCAGCACGTCCGCGCTCGCGATCAGCCGCAGCACAGCGTCGCGCCCCGCCGGCTTCTTCAGGTCGAGGCAGATCGAGCGCTTGCTGCGGTTGGTATTGAGGAACACCGGCCCCATGCCGGGATGGCGGGTCGGGCCGATCTGTCGCGTCACGTCGCCATCCGGTGTCTCGATCTTGATGACGTCGGCGCCGTAGTCGCCGAGCATCTGGGTGGCGTAGGGCCCCATCAGCACGGTCGTCATGTCAATGACCTTGATGCCCTCGAGTGGTCCCATGGCGTGGTTTGCTCCCGATACGACGGTTTTCGCCGCGATTTTGCTTCTCGGGTCTAGTAACGGCAGCGCGTCGGGAAGATCAAGGGCGCCAGGGGTATGGGCGTATGCGTGGAGGACCACACTCTCAGCGGCGTCCCGGCGAACGCCGCGACGACGTTGTCATCACCCGCAGCTCCGTCTCCAGTACCTTGCGGCAATGCCCTTCAGCAAAGCGTCGGGACAGACGTAGCGTTTCGCGCCGCCTGATGCGCGCGACGGCATGATCCGGAAAAGTTGTAACCGATTTCCCCCGGGCAAACGCGAAGCGTTGGCCCGGGATCATGCTCAACCAAGATGCCGCCGCTTACTTCGCGGGCTCCAGCACGGACACGTAATTGGCGACCGCCGCACCGCCCATGTTGAAGATGCCTGCCAGTTTTGCATTTTTGATCTGCATGCCTTCGGGCGCCTGGCCGACGAGCTGCATCGCAGTCATCACATGCATCGAGACGCCGGTGGCGCCAATGGGGTGGCCCTTGGACTTCAAGCCGCCGGAGGGATTGACCGGCAGCTTGCCATCCTTCTGGGTCCAGCCTTCCTTGATGGCGCGAGCGCCCTGCCCGCGCGGCGTCAGGCCCATCGCTTCATACTCGATCAGTTCGGCGACGGTGAAGCAGTCGTGGGTTTCGACGAAGGACAGATCGGACAACTGCAGGCCGGCCGATTGCAGCGCGCGCTGCCAGGCCACGGTGCAGCCTTCGAACTGCAGGATGTCGCGCTTCGACATCGGCAGGAAATCCTGCGCATGCGCGGTGGCACGGATGTTGACCGCCTTGCCCATGGTTTTCGCGGTTTCCGCATCGGCCAGCACCAGCGCGGCAGCGCCGTCAGATACCAGCGAGCAGTCGGTACGCTTCAGGGGCCCTGCCACGAACGGATTCTTCTCGCTCTCGGAGCGGCAGAATTCGTAGCCGAAATCCTTGCGCATCTGCGCATAGGGATTGGCGACACCGTTCTTGTGGTTCTTGGCGGCGATCATCGCCAGCGCATCGGACTGGTCGCCGTATTTCTGGAAATAGGCCTGCGCGATCTTGCCGAACACACCGGCGAAGCCGCCGGGGGTATCGCCATCCTCAGGCAGATACGACGCGCGCAGCAGGTTGCGGCCGATTTCAGCCGGCGGTGTCCGCGTCATCTGTTCGACGCCGACCACCAGCACGATCTTGGCCGCGCCCGCGGCAATCGCCCGGATGCCCTGATGCACCGCGGCCGAACCGGTGGCGCAGGCATTCTCGACCCGTGTCGCCGGCTTGAAGCGCAATGCGGGGTCGGCCTGCAGCACCAGCGAGGCGGTAAAATCCTGTGGCGAGAAGCCCGCGTTGAAATGCCCGAGCACGATTTCATCGACATCGGCGGCGGAAATACCGGCGTCGGCCAGCGCATCGACGGCAACCTTCACCACGAGGCTCTCGACGGTTTCGGTATCGAACTTGCCGAATGGCGTATGAGCCCATCCAACGATGCTGGCTGTCATGGTCGTTCTCCCTGTCTTGCTCGGAGGGTTTGTAGCCTATCGGCTGTGATACTTCACGCCGGTTTCAGCGATTTCATGGCCCGATTGCACATGGCGGTTATGCCGGCCCAGTTGCCGGACCGGATATCGGCTGCCGGACAAAGCCAGGAACCGCCCACCGCGACCACGTTCGGCTCGGCCAGCCACGTGGCGGCGTTGGCCTCGCCAATCCCGCCGGTCGGACAAAACCTTGCGTCCGGAAAAGGCCCCGCCAAGGCGCGAAGGGCCTTGATACCGCCGGACTGCTCGGCCGGAAAGAATTTGACCAGACCAAAACCATGCGCCAGCGCCTGCATCAATTCCGATGCCGTCGCGATACCCGGCGCGAACGGCAATGCGCTCGCGGCAGCGGCCTTGAGCAATTCCGGGGTGGCGCCGGGACTGATGCCAAACCGGGCGCCGATATCTTCCGCGCGCGCCAGATCCGCCGCGTTCAGGATGGTGCCGATCCCGACCACGGCCTCCGGCACATTGGCCATGATGGCTTTCGCGGCCGGAATCGCAACCGGCGTACGCAAGGTTACTTCCAGCACCCGCACGCCGCCCGCAACCAGGGCTCGGGCGAGCGGCACCGCGTCCTCGAGCCGCTCGATGGTCAGGACGGGGATGACGCAGCCGGAGCTCAGCAGCGCCGCGAGTTTGTCCTGATTGCCGGTCATGCGGACGTCCTGTGTGTTCCTGCCGATTCGGAATTCTTCGCCGGCATCGCCGCACGCGGGATGATCGCGCCGGGATGACAGACGACAACACCAGCGAGACGATGCCCCGCTTGCGCGGCATCGATCGGGCCTGCCCCCGCCAGTCGCGCGGCGAGATAGGCTGCCGCAAAACTGTCTCCCGCCGCCGTGGTGTCGACGACAGGTGCTGCGACCGGCTCGGCCTTCACCTCATGCGAAACGCCTTCGAAACGCAGGATGCTGGCGGGTTCGGATAGTTTCAATACCGCCTCCGGGCTGGAGATGCGCGCCATCAGAGCATCGTTGCTTTCTCCCGCAAACAGCGGCAGCAAATCCTCGGTCGAGGCCAGCACGATATCCGCTGCCGCAAAGGCATCGCGATAGACGGCGCGCGCGATCTTCAGATCGGGCCAGCCGCGCACGCGAAAATTGGTGTCGAACGCCACCCGCGTCCCGCCTTCGCGCGCGCGCCGGAGAGCCGCGAATAGCCGCCCTCGTCCGTCCTCGTTGTAGAGCGACAGCGTGATGGCCGAGAGATAAACCAGATCATAGCCGGCAAGCGAATTCAGGATGTCGCCGGTCCCGGGCACATCCATCAGGCGGCGAGCGGCGGAATTTTCGCGCCAGTGGAAGAACCGGCGCTCGCCCTTCGCATCGGTCTCGATCATATAGATGCCGGGCAATTTGCCTGACAGCCGCAACACCCGCCCCGTCCCGACGCCCTCCGCCGCCCAGCCTCGGATCATCTCGCCGCTGAGGCAGTCGTCGCCGAGCGCCGTGATATAATCGACGTCCACGCCAAGCCGGGCCAGATAGACCGATGTGTTCAGGGTATCGCCGCCATAGCCCCGCAAATACAGGCCGCGCTCGGCCTGTTTCAACTCGATCATGCATTCGCCGATGCAGGCAACTCTGGTCATGAAATGATGGCCGGTCTCAACACCGTCATTGCGAGCCAACGGGTCGCGAGAATGCGCGCCAGCTTCAGGCGACGAACTTGCCGCCGAGTTCGTCCTCGATGTGAATCCTGATGATGTCGTCGAAGGTTGTTTCAGCTGTGGTGAAGCCGAGCTGGCGGGCCCGTCTGGCGTCGAAATTGCGCGGCCAGCCGTCGACAATGCCCATGATGAAGGGATCAGGCTCTCGCTTGATCCGCGCCGCCACCTTGTCTCCCGCCACCCGCTTCAGCGCCGCGATTTGTTCGCCGACCGTCGCCGAAAGGCCGGGCATCGTGAGGTTGCGGCGCGCGCCGGCCGCCGCACTATCCATCGTCGCCGCGTGCAGCAGGAAGCCCACGGCCGAGCGCGGCGAGGCATGCCAGTGGCGGACCTCCTCGGACACCGGAAGCACCGCTTCCTTGCCGGCCAGCGGTTCGCGCAGAATGTTCGAAAAGAATCCGGAGGCCGCCTTGTTGGGAAGGCCGGGACGGATGCAGATGGTCGGCAATCGGATGCCGATGCCATCCATGAAACCGCGGCGCGAATAATCCGCCAGCAAGAGCTCGCAGATCGCCTTCTGAGTTCCGTAGCTCAACAGCGGCGTATGAAAAAACTCGTCGCCGATCGCGTCGGGGAACGGCGCGCCAAACACCGCGATCGACGAGGTGAAAACGATCCGGGGCTTGTAACCGCCACCGACCAGTCTGATGGCGTCGAACAGCATTCGCGTGCCGTCGAGGTTGATGCGATAACCCTTGTCGAAGTCGAGTTCGGCCTCGCCGGAGACGATCGCCGCGAGATGGAAAATCACGTCGGGGCGATGCGCCACCAGCGGCGCGGCGGTGCCGGGATCGGCGAAATCGCTGGTGACAATACTGATCGGGATCGCTGCATTGGCGGGCCTGGTCGGCGCCACGACATCGTGCAGCGTCATCCGCGTTATCTCGCGGTCGCCGAGGCGGCCGTCGCGCAACAGCCGCTCGGTCAATTTGCGGCCGACCATGCCGGCGGCGCCCAAAACCAGAATATGCAAGACCCAACTCCTCTTTGTTCTTAAAAATTAGACGCTGGCGGGGCCGTATCGCGGCGATACTCCTGTGACAGGCAGGTACGCCGAAACGCAGTGTTCTCGCCTTGGTAGGCATGTTCGCCGCCAGTCATGCAGGGACAGGTGAGATCGCCCTCCATGTCCCAAAGGTTATGATGGGAATCGACGATCGACAGATCATCATAGCGCTGGGAATGCATGTCGTTCTCGGTCAGGCATCGCGCGCGGTGGTCAAATTGCCGCCTCGGTCGTCGCGTCGAAGAACCGAAGACCTGATGGGTTGATGCCGAGGCGGATCTTCTGCTGGGGCTTCACCTTGACGGTTGGCTCGACGCTGGCGACCATCGCGCTACCGCCGGCTTTCACGTCCAGGATGATCTCGGAGCCGAGCTGCTCGGCGACCTCCACTATCGCATCGAACGAACTATCTTCCGGGTCGGCGCCGGTGGCCATGTGCAGGTCTTCCGGTCGGATACCGAACGTCGCGGGCTTGCCCAGGTGCGGGCCCATGCGCGCCGCGATCTGCTCCGGCAAGCGGATCCTCATCGTTGGATTGGTGGCGTAGATCGCGCCTTCCGCCTGCTCGATCATCGTGCCGGCGAAATTCATCGCCGGTGACCCGATAAATCCGGCCACGTACTTGTTGGCCGGGTTGTTGTAGAGTTCGAGCGGTTCGCCCACCTGCTGGATCAGGCCGTCCTTCATCACGACGACCCGGTCCCCCAGCGTCATCGCCTCGACCTGGTCATGGGTCACATAGATCGAGGTCGTGGCGAGGCGTTGGTGTAACTTCTTGAGCTCGACGCGCATCTGGACCCGCAGCTTCGCGTCGAGGTTGGACAGCGGTTCGTCGAACAGGAAGACCTGCGGATTGCGCACGATCGCACGACCGAGCGCGACGCGTTGGCGTTGCCCACCTGACAGCATGCGGGGCTTGCGGCTGAGATGATCCTTGATGTCGAGGATGTCGGCGGCGTTGTTGACCCGCTTGGCGATCTCCGCCTTGTCAAACTTCCTCATCTTCAGCCCGAAGGCCATGTTGTCGTAGACCGTCATGTGCGGATAGAGCGCGTAGTTCTGGAACACCATGGCGATGTCACGGTCCATTGGCGGCAGCTCGTTGACCACCTTGTTGCCGATCATGATGTCGCCCTCGGAGATCGTCTCAAGCCCCGCGACCATGCGCAGGGTGGTGGTCTTGCCACAGCCCGACGGGCCGACCAGCACGACGAACTCCTTGTCCTTGATCTCGAGCGAGACGCCCTTCACCGCGTGAAAATCGTCGTATCGCTTGTGCACCTGACGGATCGTTACATTTGACATTGTCGCTCTCTGTCCCCAGTCGTCCAGTTTTGTTGTGCCTTGGCGGCTTGCTCGCCTGGTAAGGCACTTCGCCCGCTAACCTTTGACGCTCCCTGTCACGCCAGAAACGTATTGTTCGACGAAGAACGAGTAGGCAATGGCGACCGGAATCGAGCCGAACAGCGCTCCAGCCATCAGCGGTCCCCAGAAGAACACGTCGCCGCGCACGAGTTCCGAGATGACGCCGACGGGCACGGTCTTCTGCTCCGGGCTCGACAGGAACACGAGGGCGTAGATGAACTCGTTCCAGCTGAGGGTAAATGCGAAGATCATGGCGGACAGGATGCCCGGCACCGCCACCGGGATGATGATGTACAGCATCGCCTGCCAGCGTGCGGCGCCGTCGATACGCGCGCACTCCTCCAGCTCCTTCGGAACGGATTTGAAGTAGCCCATCATCAACCAGGTGCAGAACGGGATGAGAAAGGTCGGGTAACTCAGAATCAGCGACCAGGGCGTGTCGCCGAGGCTGTAGGTGCGGATGATCTCGGACAGCGGAATGAATAGCAGCGTCTGCGGCACCAGGTAGGTGACGAAAATGGTCGTACCGAGCAAGGCCGCGCCCTTGAAGTTCAACCGCGACAGCGCATAGCCGGCGAGTACGCCGCAAAACAGCGAGATGGCGGTTGCGACGACGGCAATGAAGGTGGTGTTCCACATCCAGATCGCAAACGTCGTTTCGCCGAACAGATATTTGAGGTGTGCCGTGGTCGGATTCCATGTCCAGAACGGTTTGTAATTGGCCCGATACCAGGGGATGTAGAGCTCACCATCGGGCCGGAAAGTCGTGATGATCATCCAATAGAACGGGAACAGCAGGAAGATCAGGAAGATCGCCATCGGCAGGCGAAAGAACACCCACCGGCGCCAGATTGCACCTTCGATCATGGGTGGGACTCCAGTCTGTTCAAATTCGCGTCCGATATAGCGTGGTTTCCACACCCACGACGGCCACCCCGGGCGTTGTACCCAGGACCCGGTTCGCGGCCAGGTACGGCGTCGAAGGAAAGCGCTGAATGTCCGGTCGTCACCGCCAAATCCAGCGCAAACGGATGAACGGGTCCCGGGCACAAAGCCCGCGATGACCGTGGCGAAGAGATAAAGCAATTGCTCATCACCGCGTCTCAACCCTCCGGATGTACATCAACTGGAAGATCACAATGCCAAACAGCAGGGGGAACATCGCGAGCGAGACGGCGGCGCCTTGACTGAGCAGGCCGGTGCCGACGCCGAGCTGGTAGGCATAGGTCGCGAACAGGTGAGTCGCATTGGCGGGGCCGCCG
>JAYSPJ010000819.1:0-3556 GCA_043722155.1 Bradyrhizobium sp. | reverse complement strand
TTCAGCATCCGCTCCAGGGTTTCCAGCCGGTCCGCCTCGCGCGGCGGCTTGTCCCAGCGCAGCCGGTTGATGCGCGGAAACCGCATCGCCACGCCGGATTCGGATATTGCTTTGTCAGCTTTGGCGATACCACCTTCCGATTGAGGCGTTGCTGCAGCATGCCCGCGCGCCTGCTCCTGTCTTCCGGCGATCGGATGGCGGCGCGCAATGAGGACAAAGCGCCGGTGCCGGGTCTGGTGGTGGTCGCGGCGAAGGTCTGATATCAGGTTCGGCCATGGCGTCAGGTCATGTTGCGGACGCATATGCGTTGCATGGTCCCCGCTCCGGCGTCGTTCACGTGTGGCGCGTCCGGCAGCTTCCCCTCCGACCGATCGGTTCCACAACATGCCATCGCGCCTGTTCATGTCGTCAGGCGATATGCTCGCCGACCGGCGCTTCGACTTTGCCCGCGATCTGCAGCTGAGCGGCCATCTCGTCGCCGCCGAGGACCTGTTTGTCCAGGCGACGGACCTCGCGCCCGGCTTTGCGACGGCATGGTTCACGCTTGGCGAGGTCCGCGAATTGCTGGGAGATCGCCAGGGCGCCATCCTGGCGTTTCGCACGGCGGAGGCGACCGATCCCGGCGACCGCAACGGCGCCGGCCTGCGCCTGATGCGGCTCGGCGCCGCCGATCTTGCCGGCATGCGGCCGACCTATGTGAAGGCGCTGTTCGATCAATATGCGCCGAAATTCGATGCGGCGTTGCTGGATGATCTCGGCTATCGCGGTCCGGCGCTGCTGCTGGCGGCGGTGCTCGGCACGCGTGCCGAAGCGGACAGGCCGCCGACATTCGGGCGCGTCATCGACCTCGGCTGTGGCACCGGGCTCGCCGCGCGCGCCTTCTCGGCCGTCGCGGGCGAAATCATCGGCATCGACCTGTCGCCGCGCATGATCGAGCGCGCCCGCGCCACCGGGCTCTACGCCGAAGTCGACGTCGCCGAGATCGTGGAAGGTCTCGCTCGCCGACCGGACGCCGGCGCCGATCTCATCCTCGCCGCCGACGTGATGGTCTATGTGCACGACATGGCGCCGCTTTTGGCCGAGGTCGCGCGCGTGCTGACATCGGGCGGGCTGTTCGCGTTCACGGTCGAGAGCCATGCGGGCGAGGGCGTGGTGCTGGGCGAAGGCCTGCGTTACGCCTACAATGCAGCAAGCGTGCGCGCGCTGATCGCCGCCGCCGGCCTCAGGCTCGACCAACTGGAACCGGCGTCGTCTCGCACCGAGAGCGGCGCGCAGGTGCCGGGCCTGGTCGTGGTCGCGGCGAAGCGCTGACGGTTGCACGGAATTTTTCTCGGAGCGGAATTGCGACGTGAAATCCGCACTTGCCTGACCTGACTGAATGTCAGATCAATGCATGCAGGCCTCAATCAAGAACAACGAATTCCGGGAGAAACAACCATGAAGAACAAGCAGACGCGGCGCGAATTCGGCGCCACCGCTCTTGCCGCCATCGCCGCCTCGGCCATGCCCGCGCCCTACGTCTGGGCCGCGGACAAAAAATACGATCCGGGCGCGACCGATACCGAAATCAAGCTGGGACAGACCGTGCCGCACAGCGGTCCCGGCTCGCTCTACGGCGTGCTCGGCCGGGTCGGCGAGGCCTATTTCCAGATGCTCAACGAAAAGGGCGGCATCAACGGCCGCAAGATAAAATTCTTCACCATGGACGACGCCTACAGCGCGCCGAAATGCGTCGAGGCGACGCGGCGGCTGGTCGAGCAGGAAGAAGTGCTGGCGCTGTTCGGCTCGCTCGGCACCGCGCCGCAGACCGCCGTGCATAAATATCTCAACGCCAAGGGCGTGCCGCAGCTTTTGCTCAACACCGGCGCGTCGAAGTGGAACGATCCGAAGAACAACAAATGGACCATGGCGGGCCTGCCGCTGTATCCGACCGAAGCGCGGATTCTCGCCAAGCATGTCGTCGGCGCGAAGCCGAACGCCAAGGTCGGCATTCTCTACCAGAATGACGATTTCGGCCGCGATTTTCTGGGGCCGTTCAAGAAAGTACTGGAGGAGGCCGGGGGCACCGCCAAGGTGATCATGGAGCAGACCTACGATCTGACCGAACCGACCATCGATTCGCAGCTCATCAACCTTTCGAAGTCGGGCGCGGACGTTTTTTATAACATCAGCACCGGCAAGGCGTCATCGCAGTCGATCCGCAAAGTGGCGGAGCTTGGCTGGAAGCCGCTGCACCTGCTGTCCGCCGGCTCGACCGGACGATCCATTCTGAGCGCCGCCGGCCTCGAGAACGCGACCGGCATCGTCGCCATCCGCTATGCCAAGGAAGTCGGCGTGCCGCGCTGGGTGAAAGATCCCGACGTGATGGCGTTCGAGGAACTGCGCAAGAAATACCTGCCCAATGTCGATCCGGACAACACCATCGCCTTCGCCGGCTACGGCCAGGTGGCGTCGATGGCGGAAATCCTGCGCCGCTGCGGCGACGATCTCACCCGCGCCAATGTGCTGAAACAGGCGACCACCCTGGCCGGCTTCCACTCGCCCTATTTCCTCGATGGCGTCAATTTCAGCTACACGCCCGACGACTATACGCCGATGAAGACGCTCTTCATCTCGCAGTTCAACGGCCAGGACTGGGATATTTCCGACAAGCCGGTCACGGAATAGTTTAGCCGTAATCGTCATTCCGGGGCGATGCGCAGCATCGAACCCGGAATCTCCAGGTTCCGGGTTCGCGCTTTGCGCTTTGCGCGCCCCGGAACGACGGCCAAATGCCAAATGGTCGGGACTGCCGATGCGATCTCCCCCCGCCCCGCGGCGCGCGGGGGGAGGGGAGAAGATCGGAGCTCTCGACGAAGCGGCTGCGACGGCTTACCTCTTGAGCGTGCCGTCCAAAATCTTGCCTGCATTCATTGACGAAAACCACGCGCTGCTGCCGGACCATTTCAGGAAATGGTTCGCGGGCCGCGGCTGGTTGCCCCGCGAACACCAGCTCGATCTGCTGGCAAAAGCGCGCGACGACCGCTCGGCGCTGCTGATCGCGCCGACCGGCGCCGGCAAGACGCTGGCCGGATTCCTGCCGACGCTGGTGGAGCTCTCTGCTTACACATCGCCGGTGCGATCTTCCCCCCTCGCCCCGCGCAGCCGCGGGGAGGGGTCGGGGGTGGGGGGTCTATCGGCAGGAACCGCTGCATCGATGAATGCCGCGTCAGCGCCGCAAGCCAGCCGCATCTCCACCGGACGGGGCGTGCAGAGTTCGCGCGGCCTCCACACCCTCTATATCTCGCCCTTAAAAGCGCTCGCGGTCGATATCGCCCGCAATCTGGAGACGCCGATTGCCGAGATGGCGCTGCCGATCAAGGTCGAGACCCGCACCGGCGATACGCCGGTGTCGCGGCGGCAGCGGCAGCGGCGCTATCCGCCGGACATCCTGCTCACCACGCCCGAACAACTGGCGCTGTTGCTGTCGTCCGACGACGCGCCGTTTCTGTTCGCTTCGCTGAAGCGCATCGTGCTCGACGAGCTGCACGCGCTGGTGACCTCCAAGCGCGGCGAT
>JAYSPJ010000818.1:0-6202 GCA_043722155.1 Bradyrhizobium sp. | reverse complement strand
CAACTATACCTTGTGGTTTTCTGATCTCTAGCCGAAACAAAAGCAATGAGCGCCAAATCTACGGCCCCTAAAGCGTTCATATCGTATGCTTGGGAAGCTCGCGACCATAGGCAATGGGTAAAAAAGCTCGCTGTTCGACTTCGGCTAGATGGTGTGGAAGTCATTCTTGACCAATGGGCGCTGTCGCTTGGCGATCAATTGCCGGAGTTCATGGAGTCGTCTGTCAGGACCAGTGATGCAGTACTGGTAATCTGTACGCCGATTTATAGTCAGAAATCTGATGCACGCTCCGGTGGAGTCGGATACGAGGGCAGCGTGATTACAGCCGAGATTCTTTCCGGCTCCACGCGACGAAAATTTATGCCGTTGCTTCGACGCGGCGAGTGGAAAGAGGCCGCCCCATCTTGGCTGTTAGGTGCCGTTTACCTGGACTTTCGCACCGATACAGATCTAGAGGAGTCCTACACGGAATTGTTGGTGACGCTTCACGGCCGCCGAGAAGCCGCGCCGCCAGTTGGATCATCCCCACCGTTTCCGACCGAGCACAGGCGAGAATTGCCTGTTGTAAACGGCAATCAGCAGCTTGAGAGCAGAAATGTTGGCGACCTGAATAATCCTGCGTGGCCGCACGTTTGGAAAGCCTTGATGGATGCCAACCCACACGACTCAGACATTGCGCTTTTAGGTCGGCAATGGCTGGCACAGAATTCGCAAGATAATCCTGCGTGGACCCTCGTATGGAAAACCTTGATGGATGCCAACCCATACGACTCAGACATTGCGCTCTTGGGTCGGCAATGGCTGGCACAGAATTCGTAGTTCGTAGAGGCTCGGGATCTGGAGAGAATCGATGGACCTGAAGGGCGCGGTGGCACTGGTGACGGGCGGCAATGGCGGGCTGGGGCAGCGTATCTGCCACGCGCTCGCGCGGGAGGGCGCGCATGTCGCTGTCATGTACGCGCGCAGCCGCGACCAGGCGGAAAGCGTCGCCGGCGACCTCGCGTCGCGCTATCAGATCAACGCCCGGGCTTTCGGCTGCGACATCACCGACGGCGCGGCGGTGGATCAGCTGGTCGGCGAGGTCACGCAGGCCTTCGGCCGGCTCGATATCCTGGTCAATGACGCCGCCTACAACGTCTCGATCCCGTTCGGCGATCTCGACAGTCTGACGATGGAGGCCTGGGACAAGATCATGGCCGTCAACCTGACCGGGCCGATGCGCCTGACCAAGGCGGTGGCGCCGGTCATGAAGGCGCAGGGCCGAGGCCGCATCGTCAACATCGCCTCGGTGGCGGGGCTGAGCCCGACCGGCTCTTCGATCGCCTACGCCGTGGCGAAGGCCGGGCTGATCCACCTGACGCGCTGCATGGCGGTGGCGCTGGCGCCCGAGACGCTGGTCAACTGCGTGGCGCCGGGCCTGCTGGAGGGCACCCGCGCGACGGCCAATCTGCGGCCCGAGCAAGTCGAGCGCTCCGCATCAAGCTCGCTGCTGAAGCGGGCGGCCGACAAGGACGACTGCGCCGACATGGTGGTCGCGATGTGCCGCACCGAGACCATGACCGGCCAGACCGTCGTCATCGACTCCGGACGCATCTTCCACTGAGCGAGATGGTTTTTGGTTGAATCGGTCGCCTGCGGATGCGGTTTACCTCTCCCCGGCGGGGAGATGTCGATTTGCGCAGCAAATCGGGTGAGGGGGTGCGGCCCTGACGAAAGACCGTAACCCCTCACCCGGCGCTGCGCGCCGACCTCTCCCGAAGGGAGAGGTGACCGGTGCTGCTCCAGCTCAACCTGATCTCATCGCATTCCAGGGCGACGGGCCGGACAGCTTCGAACGGCTCGTTCCGTCATTCCGGGGCAGCCCGCAGGGCTGAACCCGGAATCTCCGATGGGTATTGAGAGCACGTCCTCCTGATTCCCCGATGTGCAATTGCACATCTGAGGTTCGCGCTAACGCGCGCCCCGGAATGACGGCGCGCTGGCCGACAGCGACAATTGCAGCTAGCCTCCAGGCGTCGATCCTCATCAATGTGAGCCAGGCATGCCAAAAATCCAGCGCATCATCGTTCCCGACGTCCCACGGCCCGTCAGCCACTATTGCCACGTCACCCGTGCAGGTCCCCACGTCTGGGTCGCCGGTGTCGTTGGCCAGGCGCAGGACGGCAGCATCCCGTCAGACGTGGTTGCTCAATTCGACATCGCCATCGCTGTCATGGACAAATGCCTGAAGGCGGCCGGCGCCGGGCCCGAGCATGTCGTCAAGGTGCAGGTCTTCATGACCGACATTGCGGAACGGCCGAAAATCAACCCGCGCCGCATCGCGTATTTCGGCGAGAATCTGCCGGCCTCCACCCTGGTCGAGGTGAAGGGATTGGTCGATTCGAGAATGAAGGTCGAGATCGAGTGCCAGGCCTACGTCGACCAGGAATGACATGTGCCGCTGCTCGTTCCGTCATTCCGGGGCAGCCCCAACGGGTCGGCGCATCGCGCCGCCCGATGACAGGCTCCGGGCTGAACCTCAGATGTGCAATTGCACATCGGAGGTTCGCGCTGGCGCGCGCCCCGGAATGACGGCGTCCGCGAAACCCATCACCGCTCGTGCGATACATGATGGGTATCGCTTGCGCTCCACCCATCCTGCGCGCTAACGGACTTCCATGGGATGCCGCCCGGCTTGAGGGATAATTGAGGTCTAATCGATGGTTGTGTGGTCTCCTTTGAGGTTCAACTGCGGACGCGAGATGGCAAACCGGTTTGCGATCGCGCCGCTGACGACCGATGCTTCGCATCAGGACGGGACGGCTGCCGACGACGAACTCGAATTCGTCCGGCGGCGCGCGGCGAACGGATTCGGAGCCACCATTTCTTCCGCTGCTTACGTCGAAGACGACGGGCGCTCCTGGCAGGGAATCGGCGCGGCCCATGACGGCCACCTGCCCAGTCTGCAGCGGCTCGCCGAAGCCATGCGCGCCGCGGGAGGTCTTGCGATCCTCCAGATCTATGACGGCGGCCGCATCGCCAAGCCCGAATTGATCGGCGAGCAATGTATGCGTGCGCCTTCGGCCGTGGCGTCGTTGCGTCCCGGCGCGAGGACGCCGAGGGCGATGACATCGGACGAGGTCGAAAGCCTGATTGCAAGCTTTCGAAAGGCCGCCGCCCTCGCCCGAAAAGCCGGTTTCGACGGCGTCGAGATTCACGGCGCCAACCACTACGCGGTTCATCAGTTTTTTTCACCCCGGGCCAATCATCGCGTCGATCACTGGGGAGGCACGCTCGCCAAGCGCATGAACTTTCCGCTCGCGGTCGCGCAGGCCGTTCGCGACGCGCTCGGTCCCAAGCTGATCGCGGGGTATCGCGTGACGCCGTTCGAGGCCGAGGCGGACGGCTATACGCTCGATGACGCCAAGCTGCTTTGCGATGAACTGGCCAGGCTGGGGCTCGACTACATCTCGGTTTCGCTCGATGATTATCGCAAGAGCCGGCCTGCCGGGGAGACCCGGGTCTATGACGGTCCGGTCGAGAAAACCCATACCCCGGCGGAGAGTCCGATCACGGAATTGGCCCGCGTGATCGCGGGCCGCAGCGCGGTCATGGCCAGCGGCGGGATCAGGACGTGCGGGGATGCCGAGGGGGCGATCGAAATGGGGGCCGATCTGGTCGCGGTAGGACGCGCCGTGGTGGTCGATCCGGAGTGGCTTTCCAAGGTTCGAAGCAAGCATGAAGCATCGATCCTGGCGGGACTGCCTGGGGATGAACGCGAGATCGCGAGCTCTTTAAGCATTCCTCCGCGCATGGTCGACTACCTGTTGAGCCGTCCAGGCTGGATCCCTCGCCTTTAGACATGGCCTTCCCGGAAGATTTGGCCTTCCCGGAAGATTTGGCCTTCCCGGACGTCCCCTTGATCGCGTAGAGGCCAGCTGTTGGGTCAAAAGGCGAAATCTGCCGACGACCCAACCATGGCGCCGAGACGGCCTCACCTCCCCGGCCGCAGTTCCAGGCTCTCCAGTCCGGCGGCGACGCTGAGGCCGACCTGGCCCTGCAGGCTGAGCGGCTGCAGCGCGATGGTATTGTTGGAGCCGCCGACCAGCAAATTGCCGCCGGCCCCGACGCCGATCGCCGCGCTGCCCTGCACGCCGGCGTAATTGCCCGCGAGATCGCCCGGCCCGAGCCGCGTCACCGGCGCGAACACGCCCCAGGCCAGCGCCGATTCCTGGGTGATGCCGAGATCGAGGCCCACTTTACGGATGGTCGCGACATAGCGGTCTTCCGGCAGGCCCTCGGCGCGCAGCACGCAGCCGAGATTGGTCACCGAGCCCACGATGAAGCCGACGCTGGCGCCGCCACGGCATTCGAGGATGCCGACCTGCACGCGCTGCATCGGCTGCTGCGCCAGGGCTGTGGCTGATGACGCCACCAGCATGGTGGCGGCGACGGCTGCAAGGATGGATGAACGGGACATGGGGAGATCTCCGGCTGAAAAGCTGCGATGCGGCGGGGAACCAGGACAGCGCCATGGCTTTGGCGCGCGGTTCTCTATGACACAACGGCGGTGACGGTGCCAGATTCTGCCACCGTCATTCCGGGGCGATGCGCAGCATCGAACCCGGAATCTCGATGAGGGGATATTAGTGCCCTGCCACATCGAGATTCCCCGATGTGCAATTGCACATCTGAGGTTCAGCCCTGCGGGCTGCCCCGGAATGACGGCGATTGTTGCAAACAAAAAAGTGGCCCGCTCGCGCGGGCCATCCCGCATCAAGTGCGGGACATGCTTCGCTCGAAAACGCTCTATCTCAAATTGCCGCAAAAGCGCTGGATGCGCTTGCAGGCTTCCTCGAGATCGGAAGTCTTGGTGGCGTAGGAAATCCGGAACGCCGGGCCGAGCCCGAACGCCGAACCCTGCACGACGGCGACGCCTTCGTTTTCCAGAAGCTCGGTGACGAAATCCTCGTCATTGGCGATCACCTTGCCGGACGGCGAGGTCTTGCCGATGGTGCCGGCGCAGGACGGATAGACGTAGAACGCGCCCTCCGGCCGCGGGCAGTCGATGCCCCTGGCCTGGTTCAACATCGACACCGCGAGATCGCGCCGCTCCTTGAACACCTTGTTGTTCGCAGGGATGAAATCCTGCGGCCCGTTGAGCGCCTCGACCGAGGCCCATTGCGAGATCGAACACGGGTTCGAGGTCGACTGCGACTGGATGGTCTGCATCGCCTTGATCAGTTCGGCGGGACCGCCGGCATAGCCGATGCGCCAGCCGGTCATGCAATAGGCTTTCGACACGCCGTTCACCGTCAGCGTGCGGTCGTAGAGTTTCGGCTCGACCTGCGCCGGTGTCGTGAACACGAAGTCGTCATAGACCAGGTGCTCGTACATGTCGTCGGTCATCACCCAGACATGCGGATGCTTCACCAGCACGTCGGTAAGTGCCTTCAGCTCGGCGCGGGTATAGGCGGCGCCGGTCGGGTTCGACGGCGAGCACAGGATGATCCACTTTGTCCTGGGCGTGATCGCCTTCTCCAAGGCTTCGGGCTTCAGTTTGAAACCATCGGCCGCCGTGCACACCACGGGCACGGATTCGCCGCCGGCCAGCGCCACCATTTCCGGATAGCTCACCCAATAGGGCGCGGGAATGATGACCTCGTCGCCCGGATTGATGGTGGCCATCAGGGCATTGTAGAGCACCTGCTTGCCGCCGGTGCCGACGATGATCTGGTTCGGCTTGTAGGTCAGGCCGTTCTCGCGCTGAAACTTGGCGATGATCGCCTGCTTCAGCTCGGGAATGCCGCCGACGTCGGTATATTTGGTCTTGCCGGCCTCGATGGCGTGGATCGCCGCCAGCTTGATGTTGGCCGGAGTGTCGAAATCCGGTTCGCCGGCGCCGAGGCCGATGACATTGCGGCCGGCCGCTTTCAGGGCGCGCGCCTTATCCGTGACCGCGATGGTCGCGGACGGCTTCACACGGTCGAGCGCAGCGGACAGGAACGGCATCATCGTCTCCTTGCGGTCATGGCCACAGCTGGTGCGGGCGCACCGATCCACGACTCTTCTTGTTGGGATCGAGGCACCCTAAAGCGCGGCACGCGGCATCGCAAGAAGCTTGGCCGGATGCGGCCAAACTTCAGGGAACGTTAAAACGGCCCCGCTAGGGTCGCGCAATATTCATACAATTCCGCGGCAAAATGACTCATTTCTGGCAAGT
>JAYSPJ010000817.1:0-8831 GCA_043722155.1 Bradyrhizobium sp. | reverse complement strand
GGCGTCAAATCCCGGCGGGTGCCTCATGCCTAACTTTACCCCGGTTTCCACCCTTATCGGTAGCCTCTAACAGGAGCATCTGCAGCCTTGCTCCTGCTGCTCAACGGGAGATTCCGGCTGCAAAAGGCCATGGGTGCGAACAGATCGGCTTGAAACAAAGTGCTGACGGCCGCGTTGTGTCGGGACCAGGAGAGTTTTATGCAGAACACGCGCGATCGATTGCCGGCGCATATCAGCGTCCGCATTAATGAGCAGATCCAGCGGGACATCGCAATTCGGGTGCGCCACTGCGCGCACCATCTGGACGAAATCCCGGAACGGCTCCGCGCTAGCGCGCGAGTGGGACATTGAACGCGCTATCGAAGCGAACGCTTCGGTTATGGCATTCGTCGGCGTCGCGCTCGCTAGCAGAGATCGACGCTGGCTCGCCCTTCCGGCGCTGGTAACGGGCGTTCTTTTTCAGCACGCAATTCAGGGATGGTGCCCACCGGTTCCGATCCTCGCCGCCTCGCCTTTCGAACGTCCTATGAGATTGAGCAAGAGAGACAGGCCCTCAAGGCCTTACGGGGGGATTTCGAGAATGTCGCCACTTCAGTGGATAGAGCTGCTGAGGCCCTACGCGCCACGATCAGGCCGCGTGAGTAACTACATCTAAATAGCGCAAGGAGAGGCGGCGCGGTGCTGTGGCACTTTAGCGGCAAACCCGATTTTGTGCGGGCCGGCGACCGAAGGTCAGCATGCCTTCGTGGCTCGATGGCTTCGACGGAATTGCCAACTCTATTTCAGGTAGGTGTGAACGACTTCGATGAGCTCGTCCGCCGCATCCGCGTTTAGCGCGCCCGGATTTTTCTGCGGATCGACCAGGTGAGTCCGGATGTGGTCCTCGACCACCTCCGCCATTAAGCCGGCGACGGAACCGCGTACGCCCGCGATCATATGCATGATGCGTTCGCACTCGGCTTCCTCTCCCAGCGCACGCTCGATCGCCTCGACTTGGCCTTTGATCCGACGGACGCGGGCAAGGAGCTTTTTCTTTTCCCTTATGTTATGGCTCATTGCGACAATATAGCCTACCCCCCTATGCTACGCAATGGGTCTTGCCATATCCCCCCGGGGGGATACACGCTTCCCATGGCCAGTGATCATGTTCACGTAACGCACCCCGGAATCCTCAAGCGTCTGAAGCGCGCAGAAGGTCACCTTCACAAGGTGATCGAGATGTTCTCGGACGGCCGCCCCTGCCTCGACCTGGCGCAGCAGCTTCATGCCGTCGAGAAGGCCATCAGCGAGGCGAAGAAGACGCTGATCCACGATCACGTCGATCATTGCCTCGACACCGCCGCCAACGGTGGGCGGGCAAAATCAACCGAAAGCGTGCTCGCCGAGTTCAAGGCGATCTCGCGATACCTATGACGGCGCCGCAGCCGTTTCCGCAACAGAAACCGTCAGTATTCCGCATGGCCATCCGACTGATTACCGTCGTTGCAGCTTTTGCCCTTGGTGCCGCATTCGCGTTCGGTTTACCGACGTTGCAGCGCGTAACCGGTCTGTGGGCCCCGGCGGCCGTCGCGCAGCGGGACGCCAAAACCGCCGGCTCGTCGAACAAGTCCACGGTCGTGGCGATGGACGACGAGCGCATTAAGCTGGCGGAGATCGAGCAGCGCAGCGTCGGGCCCGCTACGATCGCAAGGCGCCTGGCCGTGCCCGGCACCGTCGTCCCCGATGCCGGCCGCGTGGCCCATGTCGCCGTCAAACTGTCCGGCACCGTCGCCGAGTTGCGCAAGAACATAGGGGACGACGTCGTCAAGGACGAGATCCTGGCCGTCCTCGAGAGCCGCGAGATCGCAGATGCCAAGAGCGAATATCTGGCTGCCCGGCTGTCGAACGATCTGCAGCAGGATCTAACCGCCCGCGACAAATCCCTTTGGGAGGGACGCGCCGTTCCGGAACAGCAGTACATTCGCTCGCGTAACGCTGCGGCTCAGGCTTCGATGCGCCTCAATACTGCGCGTCAGAAGCTGCTGGCCCTAGGCGTGCGGGCAGATGAAATCGAAGCACTTCCGCAAGCCCCCGACGCCCTGCTGCGCAGCCAGAACGTCCGTGCTCCAATCTCCGGACGGGTCGCGGAACGCCGGGTCGAACTTGGCACGGCCGTCGGTCGCGACAATCTCGAAACCGAACTTTTCGTCATCGTCGACCTCGGCCGGATCTGGATCGACCTATCAGTTTCCTCGGCCGATCTGCCCGCGGTCAGGGAGGGACAAGCGGTCAACGTCGCGACGCGCGGACAACCGGAGGCAGGCACCGCGAAGATCGTCTTTGTGAGCCCGCTGCTCGACAAGGACACCCGTACCGCGCGCGTCGTTGCGGCCATCGATAACGCCGACGGCCGCTGGAGGCCAGGGTCGTTCGTCACGGCCGCTATCGCCATCGAGGAGCACACCGCTCCCGTGGTCGCGCCGTTCGGCGCCGTCCAGAACGTCGGAGGCCGCAAGGCCGTCTTCGTCCGCACCAAGGAGGGTTTCGAAAAGCGCGACGTTGTGTTGGGCCAGCGCGATGGCCAATCCGTCGAGATCGTCTCGGGCCTTGCGGCCGGCGAGACCATCGCGGTGTCGAACACGTTCTCGCTGAAGGCGGAACTGTCGAAGCCCGGCGAAGAGGACTGAGCGATGATCGAGTGGATCGTCGATTTTTCGGTAAAGCGCCGGTGGCTGGTCCTGCTCGTCACGCTCGCCGCCGCCGCGTCCGGTCTCTGGTCACTGACCAAGCTGCCGATCGACGCCGTTCCCGACGTGACCAACGTCCAGGTGCAGGTCAACGCCGTCGCGCCGGCGCTTACGCCGGTAGAGATCGAGAAGCAGGTCACCGTCGCGTTGGAGACGGCGCTCGCGGGGATACCGGGACTGGAGTCCACGCGGTCGTTCTCCAGGAACGGTTTTGCCCAGATCACGGCGGTGTTCGTCGACCGCACCAATATCTACTTCGCGCGGCAACTAGTGTCGGAGCGGATCAACGACGCCAAGCCCAGCCTGCCGCCGGGCGTCGACGTCAGGATGGGCCCGGTTTCCACGGGGCTCGGCGAGATCTACTGGTGGGCCGTCGAATACGAAAAGCCCGGCACGACCGCTCCCGTCTACGACGGCCAGCCGGGATGGCAGACCGACGGAAGTTATCTGACGCCGGAAGGCGAGCGTCTAGCCGATGAGTTCCAGCGGACGGTGTACCTGCGCACGGTGCAGGACTGGGTAATACGTCCGCAGATGAAGTCGGTGCCGGGCGTCGCCGGCGCAGATGCCATCGGTGGCTTCGTCAAGCAGTTCCAGGTCCAGCCGGATCCGGCGAAGCTGGTTGGTTACGGCTTGACGTTCGGCCAGGTGATCGCCGCCATCGAGGCCAACAACGTCAGCCGCGGGGCGAACTACATCGAGCAGAACGGCGAAGGTTACGTCGTGCGCGCCGCCGGGCGCGTCGAGAACATGGACGACATCTCCAACATCGTCGTCACCACCCGCGGCGGCATTCCCGTGCGGGTGCGGGACGTCGCCGACGTCGCGATCGGGCGCGAACTGCGCACCGGCAGCGCCAGTGTCGACGGGCGCGAGGTCGTGCTCGGTACGGCGTTGATGCTGATCGGCGGCAACAGCCGAACGGTCGCCGCGGCCGCCGACATCCGGATCAAGGAGGTCAGCCGCACCCTGCCGCCGGGCATCTATGCGCATACCGTCTTGAACCGGACGCAACTGGTCGACGCGACCATCCATACGGTGGCGAGTAATCTGGCCGAAGGCGCGCTCCTCGTCATCGCCGTCCTCTTTTTGCTGCTGGGCAACCTGCGCGCGGCCCTCGTCACCGCCTGCGTGATCCCCGTGACGATGCTCATCACCGCTACCGGCATGCTGCAAGGGCGGATCAGCGCCAACCTCATGAGCCTCGGCGCGCTGGACTTCGGCCTCATCGTCGACGGCGCCGTCATCATCGCCGAGAACAGCCTGCGCCATCTCGCCGAACGGCAGCGCGAACTGGGCCGAACCTTGTCGCTCGAAGAGCGGCTGTCCACGGTGACGGCTTCGACCTCAGAGATGATTCGTCCCACGGTGTACGGCCAGATCATCATCATCCTGGTGTACGTTCCCCTGCTCGCTTTCACGGGCGTCGAGGGCAAGACGTTCGAGCCGATGGCGCTGACGGTCATGATCGCGCTCGCGACCGCGTTCGTCGTTTCGCTCACCTTCATCCCGGCCGCCATTACGATCGCGGTGTCGAAGCCGGTGCGCGAGGGCGAGAATTATTTTATCCGCCGGCTGAAGTCCGGATACGCGCCCTTGTTGAGCCGCACGATCGCTAGGCCGCTGCCGGTGATGGTGGTCGCCGCGCTGATGTTCGTCGGCGCCGTCCTGCTGTTCGGCCGGCTCGGACAGGAATTCACGCCGACGCTCGACGAAAAAAACATCGTCATGGAGGTGAAGCGGGTGCCGAGCACGGCGCTGGCGCAGTCGCAACGGATGCAGCTTCTGATCGAACGCCAGATCAGCAAATTTCCCGAAGTCGCGTTCGTCTTCTCCCGCACGGGAACGCCGGATCTCGCCGCCGATCCGATGCCTCCGAGCTCCTCCGACACCTACATCATCGTCAGGCCGCAGAACGAGTGGCCGGACCCCGGCATCACGAAGGACGACCTGATCAAGCGCATCGAGGCCGAAGCCACCAAGCTTCCGGGCAACAAGGTCGGCTTCTCGCAGCCGATCGAGATGCGGTTCAACGAATTGATCGCGGGGGTGCGCGAAGACCTCGCCGTGAAGGTCTTCGGAGACGACTTCGCGGAGATGCAGCGCACGGCAGCCCGGATCGCCGACGTGCTGCGCAAGGTCGACGGCGCCGAGAGCGTCAAGGTAGAGGAGACGGCGGGCCTCCCCTTCCTCGAGATCAAGATAGACAAGTCCGAGATAGCCCGGCGCGGTCTCAGCCTGGCGTCGATACAGGACCTGATCGAGACGGCCGTGGGCGGCCGCCCCGCGGGCCTGGTCTTCGAGGGTGACCGCCGATTCCAGATCGTCGTGCGCCTCAACGATGCGCTGCGCAACGATATCTCGGCGCTTGAGGATCTTCCGGTCCCGCTTCCAAACGCCAATCCGAACGCTCCTTCTTCCTCCGTCCCGCTGCGGGCGGTGGCCACGTTCGAGCAGACCGAGGGCGCCAACCAGATCAGCCGCGAAAACGGAAAGCGGCGTGTTGTCGCGACCGCCGAAGTCCGCGGACGGGACATCGGCTCCCTGGTCGCGGAGGCGCAGGCCAAGGTCGACGAGCAGGTCAAGCTCCCACCGGGGAGTTTCCTGACCTGGGGCGGACAGTTCGAGAACTTCTCCGTCGCGCGTCAGCGTCTGATGATCGTCGTGCCGGGCTGCTTCCTGCTCATCTATCTTCTCCTGTTCGGAGCGTTGGGCTCGCCGCGCGACGCACTCATCGTCTTCAGCGCGGTGCCTTTGGCGCTGACCGGCGGCATCGCCGCACTTTGGCTTCGCGGCATGCCGTTCTCAATTTCCGCAGCGGTCGGATTCATCGCCCTGTCGGGTGTCGCCGTCCTCAACGGCTTGGTGATGCTCACCCAGATCCGGAAATTGATTTTGGAAGGTATCGATACGCGCCTGGCCATCAGCCAAGGCGCCCTCACCCGCTTTCGCCCGGTTATCATGACCGCACTGGTCGCCTCGCTGGGTTTCGTTCCCATGGCCATCGCGACGGGTACGGGGGCCGAAGTGCAGAAGCCATTGGCGACTGTCGTCATCGGCGGCCTGCTGAGCGCGACGCTACTGACGCTGCTGGTCCTGCCGGCACTCTACTCCTACTTCGCAACTGCCCAAGCACAGACGAAGCCCGACAGTGCATTCATCCCCAGCCGCGCGGCCGAATAGAAACCGAAGGTATGACATGTTGAAGCAAATCCAGGGCTGGTTCGGAATGTCGCCCCAAGGGCAATCGCTGGGACTCGGCCACGGGCCGGGCGATGGCAAGGGTCATGGCCACACGCACGGGTCGATAGATCCCACCATCGCGACGACGACACGCGGCATCTGGGCGATCAAATGGTCGTTCGTTGTGCTGGCGCTTACCTCGGCCTTGCAGCTTGTGCTCGTGGTGATCTCGGGCAGCGTCGCGCTCCTCGCCGATACTATCCACAACGTCGGGGATGCCGTTACCGCGATTCCACTCTGGATTGCGTTCGTGCTGGCGCGCCGCAAGCCGAGCAAAACCTTCACGTATGGTCTCGGACGCGCCGAAGACCTGGCCGGGGTGGCCATCGTGGCGATCATCCTGTTCAGCGCCGTCTTCGCAGGCTATGAAGCCGTGGACCGCCTGATCCACCCGCAAAGCATCAATTTCATTCATTGGGTGGCGGCCGCCGGCATCATCGGATTTCTCGGGAATGAAGCCGTGGCGGTCTTCCGGATCCGGGTTGGGCGCGAGATCAACAGCGCAGCGCTCATCGCCGACGGCTATCACGCCCGCACTGATGGCTTCACAAGTCTCGCTGTTGTCGTGGGAGCGGTCGGCGTGTGGCTGGGATTTCCGCTGGCGGACCCGATCGTCGGACTTCTCATCACCATCGCCATCTTCGGCATCGTCTGGCAGTCGTCCAAGGCGGTCTTCGTCCGGATGCTCGATGGCGTCGACCCCGAGGTCACCGACGAAATCAGACGCGCTGCCGAGCACGTCGAAGGCGTGCGCGAAGTCCTCGACGTCAAGGCGCGTTGGCTGGGACATCGCCTGCTCGCCGACGTCGGTGTCCGCGTCCACGCCGATATGCCTGTGGCCGACGCCGACCGTTTGGCGGAAAACCTTCGGCATGAGATGCTTGAGCATGTACCCGGGCTCTCCGTTGCGAACGTGCGGGTGTCGTCGAAAACGGACGACTTCCAGACGCCGAGCGCATGACGCTCCGCAGCCCTTTCAGGTCGTAACGAACTTGCGGATGGGGTGCTTTCGATTGCGGGCACGCCGCGGCTCGCGTTCGGCCTGGTTGCGGCCATCAGCGTCCTGATCATCGCCTGCCCTTGCGCCCTCGGGCTCGCGACGCCGATGTCGATCATGGTCAGCGTCGGACGCGGAGCCCAGGCCGGCGTCTTGATCAAGAATGCTGAAGCTCTCGAACGCATGGAAAAGGTCGACACGCTGGTCGTCGACAAGACGGGAACGCTGACCGAAGGCAAGCCGAAGGTGGTCTCATCGTACCCGCACAGGGATTCGACGAAGCTGAAATTCTGAAGCTTGCAGCGAGTGTCGAACGGTCCAGCGAACATCCGCTCGCCGATGCGATCGTCCGGGCGGCGAAATAATGGAATTTGGCTCTTGCCGATGTCCAGGAATTTGATTCCCGACCGGCAAGGGTGTCACCGGTAAGATCGACGGCAAATCGATCCTGCTCGGCAACGCCAATTTCCCTAAATCCGCGGGCATCGAAACACACCCGTTAGAGACGCAGGCGGAAAAGCTGCGGGGGACGGCGCCACGTGCCGGTATTCTAGCCATCGCCGACCCGGTCAAGGCCTCGACGCTGGAAGCATTGAAAGCGCGGGCGGCCGAAGGCATCAAGGTGATCATGCTGACCGGCGACAACCGAACGACCGCAAACGCGGTCGCGAAGCGCCTGGGCATTTCCGATGTGGAGGCCGAGGTGCTGCCCGATCAGAAGAGCGCCGTCGTCAGTAAGCTGCAAAAGCAGGGACGGATCGTCGCGATGGCCGGAGACGGTGTCAACGACGCGCCCGCCCTCGCAGCGGCCGATGTCGGAATCGCCATGGGGACCGCCGCCAGCCGACTCTCGTCGAGCGTGTGGATCTCGCTTGAGTTGATGCTCACCGTGCCCTGGCTTGGATGATCGATTCCCGTCAGCATGTTCAGTAACGTGGATTTTCCGCTACCGGATTTACCCACGATCGCTACATACTCGCCTTTGCCGATGGTGAGATCGATATCTCTGAGCGCCTCGAAACGCCCTGCGGCCGACTCGAACCACTTGGAAACCTGATTGAACTGAATAAAATCGGACATATTAATTCGTTTGTTATTTGACTGACATTTCCAGCGGCTTGCTATCCAGCGTGACGGCAAAACGCAGCTTTTCAAAACTCGGCATCCCGGAGAACGCGGAGAGTTTGAAGCCGTTGGAAAAACCCAGCGGCTCAGCAGGTAAGCGGAGAAAGTTATGATCCAGATCGTTGTTGCCATTTTCGTCATGAAATGCAATGAGCGCGTAGTTTCCGGGCCTGACGTTGGGAAACACCAAGACCGCCTTGCCTCGATGAATCGGTGTCGTGACACGGGCATACGGCGTGCCGAAAACATTGTCTCCATCGCGAAACAGGCTTGCAATTGCCTGACCGCGTTCATGGATGAAGCCGCTGGCGTGAACGACGAGATCCGCGCGCGCGGACTCCGCCCAGGTTGGCGTCGATATCAGACACATGGTCACGGCGCATGCCGCGCACCGCGCAGCAAAAAACACCTTCACACTTACTGCCGAAACTACAATATTCGCAAACACGACTTGCCTCCTCCGGAGTAGAGTATCAAAATGGACATGTGTTCATGTCGAGAGTTTAGTGGGCACAAAATGAAAGGCCAGAACAGCGCACGCGGTTTTGTGCGTTAACGGACATCGCCGGTCACTTTGTCCACTATTTCGATTCAGGGGCACATCATGTTGCGAAAAGTCAGTGGGGACCGGCGTACGCAAAGGTCCCGTCCGGAAAGTGGTTGGAATTCGGTTGGCGCGTTCACCGGGTAACATGAAGGTATCGTTTCAGGCGGCGAGGTCAATCGGCTGATCGACGGGT
>JAYSPJ010000816.1:0-8402 GCA_043722155.1 Bradyrhizobium sp. | reverse complement strand
GCCCAGATATAGGCGCGTCCCATCGCGGTGGTAGCAATCGGGACTCGCGACCCGACGTCCAGTTGAACACCCAGCGTTTGACCGCGGCTCTGGCCGAAGTAAATCATGCTGGTGCGGTCGCGGCCGCCGACGGCGACCGCGCCGCCGGTCTCGCGCATCAGTTCCTCGCGGAAGGGTTCGGACAAATGCCGAACGCCGAGATTTGCAAGGGCGGCATACCCCAGCGCCATGGCTGAAGGCGCCAGCTGGTACTTCTCGAACCGCGGAACCGGTGTAAGGTAGCCGAGCTTGGTCAAAGTATAGGTCAGCCGCGAAATGGTCGGCTTTGGCAAGTTGGTACGGGCCGCGATCTCTTGATTGCCGAGAAGCCCGTCGTTGGGATGGAATGCGCGCAACACATCAAGGCCGCGGGAAAGCGCGACGACGAAGCTGCGATCGGTCGCCACTTTCTTGCCTGGACGCTTCATTGCCTGCCGCGGGACGGACCTCGTTGACAAGGGACGTGCTTCAAAATAACCCTCCGTGTCAAGGCGTGGAATTAAATTTCGCAGTGCGAAATCAGCGAAGAATAGCTGCTCAACGCAAGTCGACGGGTGTCGTAGCCACTCAACGCAAGTTGGAAGTAATCCAAGAACAAAATGTCCAGGGAGAGTCTCGTGAACGAAGTGGTCAAGCTCGAGCGTCGTGACGTCATCGCCATCGTCACCGTCAACAGTCCTCCGGTCAACGCGCTGAGCGCCGCCGTGCGGGGCGGCATTTTCGACTGCATCAAGAGCGCCATCGCCGATCCCGAAGTGAAGGCGATCGTGCTGACCTGCGCCGGCCGCACCTTTATCGCCGGCGCCGACATTACCGAATTCGGCAAGCCGCCGAAGCCGCCGGGCCTTGCTGAAGTGCTGGTCACGATGGAGAACTCGCCGAAGCCGATCATCGCCGCCATTCACGGCACGGCGCTGGGCGGCGGCCTCGAGGTCGCGCTCGCCTGCCATTTCCGTGTCGCCACCAAGGACGCGCGGCTGGGTCTGCCCGAAGTGAAGCTCGGCCTGCTGCCGGGTGCCGGCGGCACCCAGCGCCTGCCGCGCGCGGTCGGTCCGGAGCTCGCGGTCAAGATGATCGTCGGCGGCGATCCGATCAGCGCCTCTGAGGCGCTGAAGAACGGCCTGATCGAGGAGATCGTCGAAGGTCCGGCGTCGGGTGGCGAGAGTTTCGCCCGCAAGGTGCTGGCGGAGAAGCGCCCGCTGCGCAAGCTGCGCGACGACGACTCCAAGCTGGCCGCCGCCAAGGCCGACCGCTCGATCTTCACCAACGCGGTCGCCGCGCTGACCAAGAAGGCGCGCGGGCTGGAGGCTCCGTTCGCCGCCGCCGACGCGGTCGGCGCCGCCATCGACCTGCCGTTCGACGAAGGCTTGAAGAAGGAGCGCGAGGGTTTTCTCAAGCTGGTAGCCAGCGACCAGTCGAAGGCGCAGCGCTATGCCTTCTTCAGCGAGCGCGAGGCCGCCAAGGTCGCCGGCGTGCCCGAGGGGACAAAACCGCGCACTGTCGAGCGCGTCGCCATCATCGGCGCCGGCACCATGGGCGGCGGCATCGCGATGTCGTTCGCCAATGCCGGTATTCCGGTGACGCTGATCGAGACCGGCGAAGAACAGCTCAAGCGCGGCATGGGCGTGATGCAGAAGAATTACGAGGCGACCGCGGCGCGCGGCGGCATTCCCGCCGACGCACCCGCCAAGCGCATGGGCCTGATCACAGGCAAGGTCGGGCTCGAGAACGTCAAGGACGCTGACCTGATCATCGAAGCCGTGTTCGAGACCATGGCGATCAAGAAGGAAGTGTTCGAAGCGCTCGACAAGTTTGCAAAGCCCGGTGCGGTTCTTGCCAGCAACACTTCGTATCTGAACATCGACGAAATCGCCAAAGTGACAAAACGTCCGCAGGACGTGCTCGGCATGCACTTCTTCTCGCCGGCCAATGTGATGAAGCTGTGCGAGATCGTGCGCGCGGACAAGACCGCCCCGGACGCGCTGACCACCGCGGTCGCGGTCGCGCGCAAAATTGCAAAGGTGCCGGCGGTGGTCGGCGTCTGCGACGGCTTTGTCGGCAACCGCATGCTGGCGCAGCGCGGCAAGCAATCGGAAAAACTGCTGTTCGAAGGCGCGCTGCCGCAGCAGGTCGATGCCGTCGTGACCAAATTCGGCATGCCGATGGGCCCGTTCGCGATGAGCGATCTGGCCGGTCTCGATATCGGCTGGCGCTCGCGCAAGGACCGCGGCATCAAGTCGGAGATCGCCGACGCGCTGTGCGAAGCCGGCCGCTTCGGCCAGAAGACCGGCAAGGGCTATTACAAGTATGAAGCGGGCTCGCGCGCCGCGCTGCCCGATCCCGAAGTGGAAAAATTGATCGACGAGACCTTGCAGCGCCTCGGCCGCAAGAAGCGCGTGGTCAGCGACGACGAAATCCTCGAGCGCATGATGTATCCGATGATCAACGAAGGCGCGCGGATCCTGGAAGAGAAGATCGCGGCGCGTCCGAGCGATATCGACGTGATCTGGCTCTACGGCTATGGCTGGCCGATCTATCGCGGCGGCCCGATGTTCTATGCCGACCAGGTCGGTCTCAAGCACATCGCCGACCGGCTGTCCTATTACGCCAGGGAGACCAACGATCCCTCGCTCGAGCCGTCACCGCTGCTCAAGCGTCTCGCCGCCGAAGGCAAGACCTTCGCGTCGCTGGCGCAGACCGCGAAAGCGGCCTGAGTCGATGAAGCGGCGCTCTACCCCGCGCTTCAACGCGTCGTCCCTGCGAACGCAGGGACCCATACCGCGTGATTTCGCGTTTTGGCACCGGGGTAGAGACCTTCTTTCAATATCGGTACCGGGGATTATGGGTCCCTGCGTTCGCAGGGACGACGTGAAATGCCGATGACCCACCCCGGCGAACAATTCTATCCGGAAGGCGTTCATTGGGACGACCCGATCGCGCGCGGCACGCTGCCCGACCTGTTGTCGACGGCGGCGGCCGAATACGGCGCGCGGCCGGCAATCGAATTCCGCGACCGCGCCATCAGCTACGCCGAACTGGAAGGGATGGTCGAGGTCGCGGCCTCTTCGTTCCTGCGCGCCGGCTACGGCAAGAACCATTCGGTGGCGCTGTTCCTCGGCAATTCGCCGGATCATCCGGTCAACTTCTTCGGCGCACTGAAGGCCGGCGCCCGCATCGTGCATCTTTCCCCGCTCGATGGCGCCATCGCGCTGTCGCACAAGCTGAGCGACTCCGGCGCGCGCATGCTCGTCACCAGCGATCTGGCGACGCTGTTGCCGACGGCGCTGAAGTTCCTCGAAAAAGGCCTGGTCGACCGGCTGATCGTCTGCCAGGACGACGACTGGGGTGCGGTCGGCAATCCGCACACGCCGATCCCGGACAACCCCGCGATCGTCACCTTCAGGAAATTCACCGACGGCGCCACCCGTCCGGCGGCATGGCCAAAGCTCTCGGCCGATGATGTCGCGCTGCTGCAATATACCGGCGGCACCACCGGGCTCCCGAAGGGCGCCATGCTCAGCCACGGCAACCTGACCGCGGCGGTCTCGGTCTACGATGTCTGGGGCAAGCCGGCGCGCGCCGAGCGCAACGCCATCGAGCGCGTGATCTGCGTGCTGCCGCTGTTCCATATCTTCGCGCTGACGGTGGTGCTGCTCAGCAGCCTGCGGCGCGGCAATCTGATCTCGCTGCACCAGCGCTTCGACGTCGAGGCCGTGATGCGCGACATCGAGGTCAAGCGCGCCACCGCCTTTCCCGGCGTGCCGACGATGTGGATCGCGATCGCGAGCCTTCCCGATCTCGACAAGCGCGACCTGTCGTCGCTGGTCAGTTGCGGATCGGGCGGCGCGCCGCTGCCGGTTGAAGTGGCAAAAATTTTCGAGCGCAAGGTCGGCATGAAGCTCAAGAGCGGCTGGGGCATGACCGAAACCTGCTCGCCCGGCACCGGTCATCC
The DNA here is from genome assembly GCA_043722155.1 of Bradyrhizobium sp. Lineage (GTDB taxonomy): Bacteria > Pseudomonadota > Alphaproteobacteria > Rhizobiales > Xanthobacteraceae > Bradyrhizobium. The sequence goes on along the minus strand of JAYSPJ010000816.1, from coordinate 4,411 downwards.
CAAGGAAGGACCGGAAAAGCCGGGCTCGATCGGGCTGATGCTGCCGGGGATCGAGATGGACGTGGTCGCGCTGGACGATCCCAGGAAGATCTTGCCGGCCGGCGAGGTCGGCGAAATCCGCATCCGCGGGCCCAATGTGACAAAAGGCTACTGGAACCGGCCGGCGGAGACCGCCGAGGCTTTCGTCGGCGACCGCTTCCTAACCGGCGATATCGGCTACATGGACGCCGACGGCTATTTCTATCTGGTCGACCGCAAGAAGGACATGATCATCTCCGGCGGCTTCAACGTCTATCCGCAGATGATCGAGCAGGCGATGTACGAGCATCCCGCGGTGCACGAAGTGATCGTGATCGGGATTCCCGACGACTATCGCGGCGAAGCGGCCAAGGCGTTTGTCAAATTGCGCGCCGGTGCTGCGCCGTTCAGCCTGGATGAGTTGAAGGCATTTCTCGCCGGCAAGCTCGGCAAGCACGAAATTCCCGCCGCGCTCGATTTCGTCGACGAGCTGCCCCGCACCTCGGTCGGCAAACTCTCGCGCCACGAATTGCGCAACCGGCAGCCAATGCTGCCGAAGCAACCGCAACTGGCGACGGGAGGCGGTTCGTGAGAACTCCATCGTCGTCCCTGCAAACGCAGGGACCCATACCGCGAGGTCTCGCGTGTGGCGCGGTGGCAGACGCTTTTTTGTTACCCGTTGCTGCCGCGGGGTATGGGTCCCCGCGGTTCGCGGGGATGGCGTTAGAGAGATCGAATAATTCATTCGCACACAGGAGGATCCGATGGATCTCAGCTTCAGCAAGGAAGAAGTGGCGTTTCGTGACGAGGTGCGGGAGTTCTTCAGGAACAACGTGCCGCCGGAGACGCGGAAGAAACTGGTCGAAGGCCGCCATCTCTCCAAGGACGAGATGGTCGCCTGGTGGCGCATCCTGAACAAGAAGGGCTGGGGCGTCACGCACTGGCCGAAGGAATTTGGCGGCACCGGCTGGAGCTCGGTGCAGCATTACATCTTCAACGAGGAACTGCAGATGCATCCGGCGCCGTCGCCGCTCGCCTTCGGCGTCAGCATGGTCGGGCCGGTGATCTACACCTTCGGCAACGAAAAGCAGAAGCAGCACTATTTGCCGCGCATCGCCAGTGTCGACGACTGGTGGTGCCAGGGCTTCTCCGAGCCCGGCTCCGGCTCCGACCTCGCTTCGCTCAAGACGAAGGCCGAGCGCAAGGGCGACAAATACGTCATCAACGGCCAGAAGACCTGGACCACGCTGGCGCAGCATGCCGACATGATCTTCTGCCTGTGCCGCACCGACCCCGCCGCCAAGAAGCAGTCTGGCATCTCGTTCATCCTGATCGACATGAAGTCGAAGGGCATCACCGTGCGCCCGATCGAGACCATCGACGGCGGCCACGAGGTCAACGAAGTGTTCTTCGACGACGTCGAGGTGCCGCTGGAAAATCTGGTCGGCGAGGAAAACAAGGGCTGGGATTACGCCAAGTTCCTGCTCGGCAACGAGCGCACCGGCATCGCCCGCGTAGGCGTTTCCAAGGAACGCATCCGCCGCATCCGGGAACTCGCCTCCAAGGTCGAGTCCGGCGGCAGGCCGGTGATCGAGGACCAGAAATTCCGCGAGAAACTGGCCGAGGTCGAGATCGAGCTGAAGGCGCTCGAACTGACGCAGCTGCGCGTCGTCGCCGACGAAAACAAGCACGGCAAGGGCAAGCCCAACCCGGCGTCCTCGGTGCTGAAGATCAAGGGCTCGGAAATCCAGCAGACCACCACCGAGCTGTTGATGGAAGTGATCGGCCCGTTCGCCGCCCCCTATGACGAGCATGGCGACGAAGGCAGCAACCAACAGATGGACTGGACCGCGCAGATCGCGCCGAGCTATTTCAACAACCGCAAGGTTTCGATCTACGGCGGCTCCAACGAGATCCAGCGCAACATCATCACCAAGGCCGTGCTGGGGTTGTGACCGTCGTTCCGGGGCGCACGCGAGCGCGAACCCGGAATCTCGAGATTGTGGCACCCGGAGATTCCGGGTTCACGCAAAGACGCGTGCCCCGGAATGTCCCGTTTCGAAGTATGAGAAAGTAGAGAACATGGATTTTGATTTGTCCGAGGAGCAGCGGCTTCTCAAGGAAAGCGTCGACGGGCTCTTGAACGACTCCTACGACTTCGATGCACGCAAGAAATACCGGGCGGAAAAGGGCGGCTGGAGCAAGGCGGTCTGGGGCAAGCTCGCCGAACAGGGCCTGCTCGGCCTGCCGTTCTCGGAAGACGACGGTGGCTTCGGCGCCGGCGCGGTCGAGACCATGATCGTGATGGAGGCGCTGGGCAAGGCGCTGCTGCTGGAGCCTTATCTCGCCACCGTGGTGATCGGCGGCGGCTTTCTGCGCCGCGGCGGTTCGGCCGAACAGAAGGCCGCGCATATTCCCGGCATCATCGACGGCAGCAAGACCTTTGCCTTCGCGCAGCTCGAGAAGAATTCGCGCTATGACCTGCAGGACGTCTCGGCCACCGCCAAGAAGAAGGGCGCGGGCTGGGTGATCGATGGCGAGAAATTCGTCGTGCTCAACGGCGAGGCCGCCGACACCCTTGTCGTCACTGCGCGCACCAAGGGCGGCCAGCGCGACGCCGATGGAATCGGCGTGTTTCTGGTGCCGGGCAACGCCAAGGGCGTCGCCAGGAAGGGCTATCCGACCCAGGATGGCCTGCACGCCGCCGACGTCACCTTCACCGGCGTCGAGGTCGGCGCCGATGCCGCGATCGGCGATCCCGAGAACGGTCTGCCGCTGATCGAGCGCGTGGTCGACGACGCCCGCATCGCATTGTGCGCGGAGGCGGTCGGCGCCATGGATGAGTCGCTGAAGTCCACCGTCGAGTACTTGAAGACCCGCACCCAGTTCGGCGTGCCGATCGGCAGCTTCCAGACCCTGCAGCACCGCGCCGCCGACATGTTCGTCGCCGTCGAGCAGGCCCGCAGCATGTCGATGTTCGCCACCATGGCGTCCGACTTCGACGACGCCAGGGAGCGTGCCACCGCGGTCGCGGCGGCCAAGGTGCAGGTCGGCAAGTCGGCCAAATTCGTCGGCCAGCAGGCGATCCAGCTGCATGGCGGCATCGGCATGACCCAGGAGGCCAGGATCGGCCACTACTTCAAGCGGCTGACCATGATCGAGAACACGTTTGGGGATACCGACTACCACCTGCGCCGCGTCACCAACGGCGGCGGGCTGGTTTAGCTGGCCGTCATTCCGGGGCGATGCGAAGCATCGAACCCGGAATCTCGACGCGCAATCATGATCGCTGGCGTTCGCCTCAACGTCATTGCCAGCGAGCCAACGGGTCGCACGAATGCGCGGCCGATGACAGGCTCCGCGAAGCAATCCAGCTCTGGCAAAGCAGGCTGGACGCCGGTCCCAACTCGCAATGACGAACAAAATCCAGGAGTGAACATAAAATGAAAGACACCCCGTTCGATCTCACCGGCAAGGTCGCCGTCATCACCGGATCGAGCCGCGGCATCGGCCGCTCCTCGGCTGAATTGCTGGCAAAACTCGGCGCCAAAGTGGTGATCTCCAGCCGCAAGGCCGACGCCTGCGAGGAAGTCGCCAGCGGCATTCGCAAGGCCGGCGGCGACGCCCATGTCATCCCCTGCAACATCTCGCGCCGCGAGGAAGTCGAGGCCCTGATCGCGGGCACCACGAAACATTACGGCAAGATCGACATCCTGGTCTGCAACGCCGCGGTGAATCCCTATTACGGCCCGCTGCTCGACATCAAGGACGAAGCCTTCGACAAGATCATGAACTCCAACGTCAAGAGCAACATCTGGCTCTGCGCGCTGACGATCCCGCAAATGGCCGGGCGCGGCAACGGCTCGGTCGTGATCGTCTCCTCGATCGGCGGCCTGCGCGGCTCCACCGTGATCGGCGCCTACGGAATTTCCAAGGCGGCGGATTTTGCGCTGTGCCGCAGCCTCGCCGGCGAATGGGGCCCGCAGGGCGTGCGGGTCAATTGCGTCGCCCCCGGCCTGGTCAAGACCGATTTTGCCAAGGCCTTGTGGGAAGACGAAGAGCGCCTGAAACGCCGCTGCGCCACCACGCCGCTGCGCCGCATCGGCGAGCCCGACGAGATCGCCGGCGCCGTCGCCTATCTCGGCTCCGACGCCTCGAGCTTCATGACCGGCCAGACCATCGTGGTCGACGGCGGGGTGACGACAGCGTCGGTGTAGCTGACTTTCTTGCGAAGAAGGCCGGCCTCCTTCAGGAGGCAGGCCCAATTGCGCCATTTGACAAACGTCCCGCCTATTTCGCCGGAACGTACTTTCCGTCCTTCACGGTCAGGATGATGCGCGAGCGGTCGTCGAGGCCGTAGCGGTCTTTTTCGGTGAAGTTGTAGACGCCCTGG
>JAYSPJ010000815.1:0-10126 GCA_043722155.1 Bradyrhizobium sp. | reverse complement strand
CGCAGAACATCCCCGCGCCCGCCCATCCGCCAGTCGACCGGATAGGCCTCCACCGCAAATCCCGCTTTTCGAAACAGGCCGACCGACCGCGGCATATGGAACGCGGAAGTGACCAGCAGCCATCGCTCGCCGGGTTTGGGGGCGGCAATCGCCATGGAGAATTCGGCGTTTTCGTGGGTGTTGCGCGAACGCCGTTCCATGATCAGGCGCTCTGCGGATATGCCGAGGCTTTCGAACAGCGATGCCGCATAATCGGCTTCTCTTGCGTCGTTCGACATCAAGTTGCCGCTTCCGCCGGTAAAGATGATACGGGCGTCGGGATATCGGTGGGCAAGCGCCGCCGATGCGATGATGCGGTCAGCCCCGCCTCCGACGACAGCGACGCCATGCGCGGCCGAAAGCTCCGCATCGATCGACCCGCCGAGGACGATGATGCCATCAGGCGCGCCTCGCGCGGCGTCCCACGGCGGAAATCGTGACTCCAGCGGATAGAGCAGCAGGTATCCCAGCGGCGAGAAACCGCATATCGCGAGCAATGCGACGGAAGCAACCAGGAGCTTGCGGCCGAGCGATGCAAATCGCGTAGCCAGCAGAACCACGCCGACGAGACCGATTCCGATCAGGAGATTGCTCGGCAACACCATGATGCCGAGGGTTTTGGAGAGCAGAAAAAACAAACGAGCACCCCCCGAGGGCGCAAGGCACCGCGCCAATCACACAATACGTCATACGCGGGCTTGACCCGCGTATCCATCCATCTTCACAAGATGCACTCTTCAAGAGAAGATGGATTGCCGGGTCAAGCCCGGCAATGACGAGTAACTTACGCATTCGACAGAACGTTTCCGGGAGGGCACACTTGCCACCCCTGCCCCAACCCAAAGCCCCCTCATGACACACCACCATCTGCATTCCAGCCCCGAGACCTGCCACTGGGGCTTCTTCGAGGCAAAACTGAAACCAGTCCTCACCATCGCCAGCGGCGATGAGGTCACCGTCGACACCGTCAGCGGCGGCCCGGACGTGGTGCCGGACCGGAGCAAATTTCACGTCCCTCCCGAGCTCGCCGAGGTTCACGCCAAAAATGAGCGGATGCTGCCGGGACACATCCTGACCGGACCGGTCGCGGTCGAGGGCGCCCTGCCCGGCGACGTGCTGGAAATCGAGATCCTCGACATCCAGTTGCGGCAGGACTGGGGCTGGAACATGATCAAGCCGCTGGCCGGCACCCTGCCCGACGACTTCCACGAAACCCGGCTGCTCAATATTCCGCTCGACCGCGAACGCATGGTCGGGCGGCTGCCCTGGGGACTCGACCTGCCGCTAAAGCCGTTCTTCGGCGTGATGGGCGTGGCGCCGCCGCCGGCCTGGGGCCGCATCACCTCGCTGATTCCGCGCGCGATGGGCGGCAATCTCGACAACAAGGAACTGGTCCCGGGCGCCAAGCTCTATCTGCCGGTGTTCGTGCCGGGCGCGCTGTTCTCCTGCGGCGACGGCCATGGCGTCCAGGGCGACGGCGAGGTCTGCGTCACCGCGATCGAGACCGCGCTGCAGGGACGCTTCAAGCTGACGCTGCGCGGGGATCTGCGCCTCGACTACCCCCGCGCCGAGACGCCGACCCATTACATGACGATGGCGATGGATCCCGATCTCGATCAATGCGTGGTTCGGGCGCTGCGCGACATGATCGTGCTGCTCGGCGAAAAGCGCAATCTGTCGCGCGAGGACGCCTACACGCTGTGCAGCCTCGCCGCGGACCTGCGGGTCACGCAGACGGTGAACGGCTCCAAAGGCATTCACTGCATGATCGAGAAGGCGATCGTGCACGGGTAGGCGTGGCGTCATTCCGGGGCGCATCGAAGATGCGAACCCGGAATCTCGAGATTCCGGGTCTGGTCCTTCGGACCATCCCGGAATGACGACGCTACGCGTCATCCCAGCCGCCAGCCGACTTCCGCGACAAAACTCTGGTAAAACTCCGGCGTGTAGGCCTGCTCCGGCGTTTGCCGCACGCGCTCGTCGAGCTTGTGGGCGTCGTCGCCGACCAGAATGCGCCAGCGTTCGGCCTTGACGCCGTCGAGGATGATCTTCGCCGCCTGCGCGGCCGTGGTCGGCGCCTCGTCGCGAAAACTGCGGGCGCGATCGAGCGCGATCTTCTGAATCTCGTCGTCCGACATCGGCCCGGTGTCGATGCCCATGCCCGTGAGCCGCACGCGCGTCGACAATAGTTCATTGGCGCTGAGAAGATCGGATTCGGTGCCGCTCTGGATCTTGCGCGAATTGGAGACGATCGAGGTGCCGATATGGCCGGGCATCACGACCGAGCACTTGATGTGCGGCGCGTTCAGCTTGAGATCGTTCATCAGTGCTTCGGTAAAGCCCTTCACCGCGAATTTGGCGGCGCTGTAGGCGGTGTGCGAGACGCCGGGGCCGACCGAGGCCCAGAAGCCATTGACGCTGGAGGTGTTGACGATATGGCCCTCGTCCGCCTTCATCAGCATCGGCAGGAAGGTGCGGACGCCGAGATAAACCCCGCCCCAGCAAATGTTAAAAGTCTTTTCCCACTGCTCCCGTGTGTTGGTGAACAGGCTGCCGCCGCCGCCGATGCCGGCATTGTTGAACAGCAGATGGATCTTGTCGGTCGCCTGCTGCTCGGCGAGTTCGTCGCGAAAGCGCTGCAGCTGGTCCTCGATCGAGACGTCGGCGACATGGGTGGTGACACGCAGGCCCTGCGGCAGCTTTTCGATCTCGCACAGCCGTTTGGTCTCGGCCATCGCCTCGGCCGAGACGTCGCACATCGCGACGTTGCAGCCTTCGGCGACGAGCTGGCGCGCGAGTTCGCGGCCCATGCCCGTGCCGCCTCCGGTGATGACGGCGATCTTTCCGGCAAAATCCTTCATGGGAGACCGATGACCTTTCCATTTCAGCTCAAGTTAATTTGATCGCAGCGAGGCTTTGAAATCCAGCCGCTCGTCTTCCGGTATAGTCGCACCAATACTCGCCGGTCAAACGGCGCTGGCATCCCGGATCAAGTGAGATTGGAGCCGCAGATCAACGGACGGGCCGTGCGCCATAACTGTACGGGAATGCAAATTCTTTAACCATTCGGTGTGCAAAGTCACCCTCACCAGGCGGGTTTACATGAACTTTGACAACGGGACGGTTGACAGCATTCGGTCGAAAAGCCAACGCGGCCTGGCTGCCTATTGGGCGAAGCTCGCCCTCGCCGAACACGGCTTGCCTCCATTCGACCAGTTCGCGCCCGGTCCGGGGATTCACGATCCGAAACACATTGCCGTGTGGAAAGTTGAAGCCGGCAAAGACCAGCTGGATTTTCGTGCGTTGTATCGTGGATCGTTCATCGACGAAGCCGTCAAGGACGCCTGGGTCGGAAAGACGCTCTCTGAGGTCGCTCCGCCAACCTTGCGATCCCCCATCATCGCGGCGTCTGCCCACTGCGCCAGCAGCGGGTGTGCGATTTACACCGTTCTCAGGACTTACGACGGCGCAGGATCGCCAACTGATCTGGAACGTTTGCTGCTGCCCTTCGGCACCCGCGGTCGCGTCCGGGTGATCGTCGCTTCGCTGCAACTGGTCAGCCTCGAAGGCAAGGTCGAACGCCGCAAGGCCGTCGAAAATTTTGAAACGCAAACGGACGTGGTGCTGTCGTTCCGGATATCAGCCCACAGCTTCAAGGAAACGCTGCCAAAAAAGGCTGCTTCCCTTCCTCTTCTCGCCTGAACCACGCAAGGACGCGGATACCCGCTACTCCGCGGCCTCGACGAGGCGCGACCAGTTTGAAGTCGATATCGCCGTCCCTGCCGAGCGGCGTTGTCATTGGCGGTATCACGCCGGTTGGATGCACTTTTGTGGCCGGCCCTCCCGATCGGTTTCCATTCCGCTGTCCCGGCTCGTTTGACCGGTTGGAGCAAGCCTGCTGAATGTCGAAGCCGCAATCCCGTAGCGGCATCGGCGGCCATCAAAGCAGATGTCTTGCCAGTTCCTGGAACATCATTCTGTTGCCGGCGGCCGAGAAATGATTATCGCCGGAAATGTAGAGATGTTCGTACCAGTCCTTGTCGGTGTCGGCGGCGGCGAAGAAGACCGGAAACAGGTTTATGAAGGCCTTGCAACGGTTCTGACAGAAATCGCGCCAGAGCGAAACTTGCCGGCTGTCGCGATCCCCCTGCGTGATCTGCTGCGCCCAGGGATATACGACGATCGTCAGGGGAATTTTTCGGGCTGCCAGCAGATCGCTCAGCGCCGCCATATTCTGCAGCGATCTCGCGATACCTCCCTCAACGCCGAGCGGTTGATACTGCCTGCTGACATCGAGACCCGGAACGGTCCAGCCGATGCGGGACTGATCGGTATCGAACGTTCTCCGCTCGCCCGGAATTGACCGCATGATGAACATGCGCAGCCGGTTGGTCGTAACGAAGCGATCGGTAAAGAAATCCGGTTTCTTCGGCGGGGCCACCGCCGGCTGCATCGAGCCCTCTGCCGGGGTGCAATGAGCCCGGTATTTCGGATCGTCGTCGATGCAGAAATAGGAAGTCGCTTCGTCGGTCACGTCGGACGTATCGGAAAACAACACGACTTCGTCGAACTGCAATCCGCTCTCGATGAGATACTTGATCTTCTTGTAGTAGATGCTCGGGGAGTAGGATACCGAGCCGGCGTTGAGGAATTCGATCTTCTCGCTGCGTTGCTGTCCGGCGCGATAGAGCTGGCCTGCGAAGGAGTCTTCGAAACTCATCCCGATCCCCTCGGCAAAGGAATCGCCGATCAGGAGGATACGCCGCGAATCCGCTTTCAGGGGCACCTTTCGAACCGATCCGTCCTTGAACCCCAGGCTGTCCGTGATCAGCCTGTAGCGCACGTCGCCCCAGCCATCGTGACCGTCGAAATTCGCCGCAAGGCCGTGATCGTAGGCTGCATGGGCGACCCTGGGCGAGCGTTCCTCGCCCAGGGTGAGGCTGGACCAGGCAAAATCGAACGCCAGAAACAGCGCCAGGCAGTAGAGAAAGACACTGGCGCAGACGAACGCCCGCCTCACGGTGAACCATGCGGACAGCCTGCCCAAAAGCGGTCGGGAAGCCGAATCATCGGACATTGAGAGGCACTCACATCTGCTGCGGACGCTTTTTCCGGCTTTCCGGAGCGCACTGCAAAGCATAAAAGCTCACCAAGCGGAAGAATGGGCGATTCCCGATCCGCACAGCTTGCACAGCTGAAGCCTCTGATAGGTAAAGTTTTGGCCATGACGGACGGCAGCCCCCGACCGAAACTGACACAGGCGACCCACGAGGCGTTTTCCCGCGACGAAATAGTCGTGGCGGGCTCCGATCGCTCGTTCGGCCTGGTGATGGCGGCGGCGTTCGCGATCGTGACGTTGCTGAACGCCTGGCATGACGGGCGGGTGTGGCCGTGGACCGGCGGCGTGGCCGCGCTGTTTCTGGCCGCCGCCCTGCTCCGTCCCGCGGTGCTCCATCCGTTGAACCGGCTATGGCTGAAATTCGGCCTGCTGCTGCACCACGTGGTCAACCCCGTGGTAATGGCGCTGTTGTTCTACGGCACGGTTTTGCCGACCGGCCTCGTGATGCGCGCGCTGGGCAAGGACCTGTTGCGGCTGAAGCGGCAACCCGACGCGGAAAGCTACTGGATCGTGCGTGCGCCCCCCGGGCCTGCGCCCGAGACGATGAAGGATCAGTTCTAGATGGATTTCCTGGCCGAGCTTTGGCGGTTCATGCGTGCCCGGAAGAAATTCTGGCTGCTGCCGATCCTGATCATGATGGTGGTGTTCGGCGGCCTGGTGGTGCTGACCAAGGGTTCCGCGATCGCGCCGTTCATCTACACGCTGTTCTAGCGAACGCGATGCGCATTCTCGGACTTTCCGCATTCTACCACGACAGCGCCGCGGCGCTGATCGAGGACGGCCGCATCATAGCGGCGGCGCAGGAGGAACGCTTCACCCGGCGCAAGCACGATCCCGCCTTCCCGCACAACGCCATCGCCTATTGTCTGGAAGAAGCCGGCATCACCGCCGACGGCCTCGATCATGTCGTGTTCTACGACAAGCCGTTCCTCAAATTCGAGCGGCTGCTGGAGACCTACATCGCGCTGGCGCCGCGCGGGTTTCGCTCGTTCAGGATGTCGATCCCGCTATGGCTGAAGGAAAAGCTGTTCCAGAAAAGCCTGCTGCGCGACGAGATCGGCAAATTCTCGGAAAATTTCGACATCAGCCGGCTGCTGTTCTGCGAGCATCATCTGAGCCATGCGGCGTCGGCATTCTACCCCTCGCCGTTCGAGCGAGCGGCGGTGCTGACCATGGACGGCGTCGGCGAATGGGCGACGACCTCGGCGGCGATCGGCGACGGCAACCGCCTCGAGATCTTCCAGGAGATCCATTTTCCGCATTCGCTCGGCCTGCTCTATTCGGCGGCGACCTATTACACCGGCTTCAAGGTCAACTCCGGCGAATACAAGGTGATGGGGCTGGCGCCCTACGGCGAGCCGCGATTTGAAAAACTCATTCTCGATCATCTGATCGACTTGAAGCCGGATGGCTCGTTCCGGCTCGACATGTCGTATTTCGACTACTGCACCGGCTTTACGATGACCAACGACCGCTTCGCCAAATTGTTCGGCGAACCGGTGCGCAGCCCGGATCAGCTGCTGACGAGTTTTCACATGGATGTCGCCGCCTCGATCCAGGCGGTGCTGGACGAGGCGGTGCTGCGGCTGACGCGCAGCCTCGCCAGGCAGACCGGCGCGAAAAACCTCTGCCTCGCCGGCGGCGTGGCGCTGAATTGCGTCGCCAACGGCAAGGTGCTGCGCGACGGCCATTTTGACAATATCTGGATTCAGCCGGCGGCGGGCGACGCCGGCGGCGCGGTGGGATCGGCGCTCGCGGCCTGTCACATCTTCAAGGGCCAGCCGCGCCGGAGCAATGGCGCCGACGGCATGGCCGGCTCCTATCTCGGCCCGCACTACGCGCAGGCCGAGATCGAGCGACGATTGACGGCGGCGGGCGCAAAGTTCGCCGTGCTCGATGAAGCCGCGATGCTGGACGCGACGGCGCAGGCGCTGGCAAGCGAAAAAGCCGTCGGCTGGTTTCAGGGCCGCATGGAGTTCGGCCCGCGCTCGCTCGGCGCCCGTTCGATCCTCGGCGATCCGCGTTCGCCCGCGATGCAGAAGAACCTCAACCTGAAAGTAAAATACCGCGAGAGCTTTCGGCCGTTCGCGCCGGCGGTGTTGCGCGAGGATGTCCAGGACTGGTTCGATCTGTCGTCCGACAGTCCCTACATGCTGGTTGTCGCCGACGTCAAAAAAGACAAGCACCGCCAGATGACTTTGGCCGAACAGGCCCTGTTCGGAATCGACAAGCTCAACGTGGCGCGTTCGGAAATCCCTGCCGTGACCCATGTCGATTATTCGGCGCGGATCCAGACCGTGCACCGCGACACCAATCCGCTGTTTCATCAGCTGCTGAGCCGCTTCAAGGCGCTGACCGGCTGCCCCGTGCTGGTCAACACCTCCTTCAACGTGCGCGGCGAGCCGATCGTGTGCACCCCCGAAGACGCGTTCCGCTGCTTCATGGGCAACGAACTCGATTGGCTCGTGGTCGGCAACTGCGTGCTGCGGAAGGAAGAACAGGATCCGGGACTGAAGGTCGACTACAGTGTGGGGTTTGAGGCGGATTGAGGGGGGTGTAGCCGGACCAATCGCAGCATCGTTCCAAGCGAAGGCGGCGATACCTTCGTCTTGGTTTTTGGTTTGGTGTGGGGATAATGGGTCGGAGCGAGAGGATTTGAACCTCCGACCCCTAGTCTCCCAGGCGGGAGTCCTTCGTTGAAACGACTCAATAATTCTGGAACAGGGGTATTTTGGCCCTGCTGATATCACTCAGCTTTTCAATTCGATTGGCACACGATTTTTGGGCCATACCCCGCGAAAGTAATGCGTCGGCAACTCGCGTCGGTCTTGTGGCAAGGCCGTAAAACGCCAATACTCACCCCAGTTCGGGAGTCATCCGGGGAATCCCGGTTCAGTCTGGGCACGCATAGCAAAACCGGTGCATTCTCCGGTCAACGAGACCGGTTCGAGCGGCCGGCGGCACGGAAGCGCGACGGGGGCCTGCAATGGCGTTGATGGAAGTTGGGCTGGACGACAAGTACCGTCTGGATGCGAAGCGCATTTTTCTGTCCGGCACGCAGGCGCTGGTCCGGCTGCCGATGTTGCAGCGCGAACGCGACCGCGCCCAGGGCCTCAACACCGCCGGCTTCATTTCCGGCTATCGCGGTTCGCCGCTCGGCATGTACGACCATGCGCTGTGGCGCGCCAAGTCCTTCCTCAAGCAGCACGATATCGAGTTCGCCCCTGGCCTCAACGAGGACCTGGCGGCGACTGCGGTGTGGGGCAGCCAGCAGGTCGGCATGTTTCCCGGCGCCAAGGTCGATGGCGTATTCGGCATCTGGTACGGCAAGGGTCCCGGTGTCGACCGCTCGATGGACGCGCTCAAGCATGCCAACTCGGCGGGCACCTCGCCGCATGGCGGCGTGATTGCGCTCGCCGGCGACGACCATGGCTGCCAGTCCTCGACGCTGGCCCATCAGAGTGAGCAGGTATTCGCGGCGGCGCTGATGCCAGTCGTCAATCCGGCCACCCTTCAGGACTATCTAGATCTCGGCATTCTCGGCTTTGCGCTGTCGCGCTATTCGAGCTGCTGGGTCGGCTTCAAGGCGATCTCCGAGACGGTCGAGAGCTCGGCCTCGATCGTCAGCGATCCCGATCGCATCAAGATCATTATGCCCACCGATTTCGAGATGCCGCCGGGGGGCTTGAGCATCCGCTGGCCGGACGCGCCGCTGGAGCAGGAGCGCCGGCTCCACGGCCCGAAGATGCAGGCGGTTGCGGCCTTCACGCGCGTCAATCGGTTCGATCGCATCGTGCTCGATTCAAAGCCGGCTCGGCTCGGCATCATGGCGACCGGCAAGGCCTATCTCGATCTCAGGCAGGCGCTGGCCGACCTCGGCATCGCCGACAGCGAGGCGCAGGCGCTGGGACTGCGCATCTACAAGGTGGCGCTGACCTGGCCGCTGGAGGAATCCGGCGCCCGCGCGTTCGCCGAAGGCCTGCAGGACGTGCTGGTGGTCGAGGAGAAGCGCGGCTTCATCGAGGATCAACTGCTGCGGATTCTCTATAATGTCGATGCCGCGAAGCGGCCCTCGGTTGTCGGCAAGCGCGACGAGGCCGGCGCGCCGCTGTTGCCGAGCGAAGGCGAATTGACGCCGACCATGGTGGCGGCCGCCGTCGTCGCACGCTTGCGCAGGCTCGGCCATCGCAGCCCCGCGCTGGAGCAGCGCTTGGCGAAACTCGAAGCCTTCGACCGGCCGGCGGACGGGATTGGCGCCGCCAAGCTGCAACGCACGCCCTATTTCTGTTCGGGCTGCCCGCATAACACCTCGACCAAGATACCCGAGGGCAGCCGCGCGATGGCCGGCATCGGTTGTCACGGCATGGCGCTCTCGGTGCCGAGCCGCCGCACCCAGACGATCTCGCATATGGGCGCGGAAGGCGTCACCTGGATCGGGCAGGCGCCGTTCACCAGCGAACGGCACGTGTTCCAGAATCTCGGCGACGGCACCTACACCCATTCGGGCCTCCTGGCGATCCGGGCTGCTTCGGCCGCCGGCGTCAACATCACCTACAAGATACTTTACAACGACGCGGTCGCGATGACCGGCGGCCAGCACGTCGACGGCCCGCTCACCGTGCCGCAGATCACCATTCAGGTGCACGGCGAAGGCGCGAAAAAAATCGCAGTCGTGACCGACGAGCCGGAGAAATATCCGCCCAGCGTCGAGTGGGCGCCGGGCGTGACCATCCACCATCGCGACGACTATGACCAGGTGCAGCGCGAATTCCGCGAAATACCCGGCATGTCGGTCATCATCTACGACCAGACCTGCGCCGCGGAAAAGCGCCGCCGGCGCAAGCGCAACCAGTATCCCGATCCGGCCAAGCGCGCGTTCATCAACGATCTTGTCTGCGAAGGCTGCGGCGATTGCGGGGTCAAGTCGAACTGCGTATCGGTGTTGCCGCTGGAAACAGAGTTTGGCCG
>JAYSPJ010000814.1:0-5698 GCA_043722155.1 Bradyrhizobium sp. | reverse complement strand
GGCCGGGACAAGCCCGGCCATGACGAGTAACCTGAGTCTTTTCTAGGATATTCAACTTCATGCCTCTCCGACTGATCTTCATGGGCACGCCTGACTTCGCGGTGCCGACGCTGCTGGAGCTGGTGGCCCATGGCCATGAGATCGCGGCGGTCTACACCCGTGCGGCTAAGCCAGGCGGCCGTCGCGGCCTGCAATTGCAGCCGACTCCTGTGGAGCAGGAAGCGCGGCGGCTTGGCATCCCCGTGCTGACGCCATCGACCCTGAAGACGCCGGAGGCGCTCGAAGGATTCCGCGCGCATGGTGCCGATGCCGCCGTGGTCGTCGCCTAGGGCATGATCCTGCCGCAAGCGATCCTCGATGCGGCGCCGCTCGGCTGCTTCAACCTGCACGCCTCGCTGTTGCCGCGCTGGCGCGGCGCGGCGCCGATCAACCGCGCCATCATGGCAGGCGATACCGAGAGCGGCGTGATGGTGATGAAGATGGACGCCGGCCTCGATACCGGCGACGTCGCCATGGCCGAGCGTGTGACGATTACCAACGGGATGACCGCGGCCGACCTGCACGACGCGCTGGCGCCGCTCGGGGCCGACCTGATGGTGCGGGCGATGGGCGCGCTGGAACGCGGCAAACTGCAACTCACCCCGCAAAGCGGCGATGGCGTCACTTACGCCGCCAAGATCGAAAAGGCCGAGGCGCGGATCGACTGGAACAGACCGGCCCGCGAAGTGCTGCGCCATATTCACGGGCTGTCGCCGTTTCCCGGCGCGTGGTGCGAGATGGCGATCGATGGCGAGCAATTGCGGGTCAAGATCCTGCGCGGCGAGCTGGCCGAGAGGGCGGGCGCGCCGGGCGATCTGCTCGACGATCGCCTGACCGTTGCCTGCACGGAGGGCGCGATCAGGATTCTCGAACTGCAGCGCGCCGGCAAGGCCCCGATGAAGGCGCAGGATTTCTTACGCGGCACGCCGCTGAAACCGCCGCTGCGGCTACACTGATGCCCCGATACAAACTCATCGTCGAATATGACGGCGCGCCGTTTTGCGGCTGGCAGCTGCAGGACAATGGCGCTTCGGTGCAGGGTGCGCTGGAAGACGCGGTCAAGGCGATCTGCGGCGAGCGGGTTCGCGTGCACGGCGCCGGGCGCACCGACGCCGGCGTGCATGCGCTGGGGCAGGTCGCGCATTGCGATATTGCCAAGCATTTCGTGCCGGGCCGCTTTCGCGACGGCCTCAACGCGCACCTGCGGCCGCATCCGGTCGGCGTGCTCAGCGCGGAGATCGTGCCCGATACATTCGAGGCGCGGTTTTCCGCGAAGAAGCGCCACTACCTCTATCGCATCTCCAATCGACGGGCCAACCTCGCGCTCGACATCGGCCATGTCTGGCGGCTGCCGCGACCGCTCGACACCGACGCGATGCATGATGCCGCGCAGCGGCTGGTCGGAAAATTCGACTTCACCACCTTCCGCGACACCGAATGCCAGGCCAAGTCGCCGGAGAAGACGCTCGACCAGCTCGACGTCGTCAGAGACGGCGACGCCGTCAACATCGTGACCTCGGCGCGCTCGTTCCTGCACAGCCAGGTGCGCTCGATGGTGGGCTCGCTGGTCTGGGTCGGCGAGGGCCGTTGGAGCGCCGACGATTTGCAGAAAGCGCTCGGCGCCCGCAGCCGCGCCGCCTGCGGCCCGGTCGCCCCGCCCGACGGACTCTATCTGGTGCGGGTGGATTATTAGGTCTGCCGTGATGCCCCCCAACAGAAGCCGGGGCATCACGTATGCTGTTAGGCAAAATACCGATCCAGCACGCCGCGATAGATCTTCGTCAGCTTCTCCAGATCGGACACCGGCGTGCGTTCGTCGATCTGGTGCATGGTCTGACCGACCAGGCCGAACTCGATGACCGGGCAATAGCTCGAAATAAAGCGGGCATCCGAGGTGCCGCCGGAGGTGGAGAGTTCCGGCTTGCGGCCGGTGACCTGCTCGATCGCGGCAATCGCGAGATCGGTGAAGGGGCCGGGTTTGGTCACGAACACGTTGGAATTCGACGGCTCCCACACGATCCGTGCGCGGATACGGTTGCCGCACGCCTTGGTCATGCGCTGCTCGACCAATGTCCGCAGCGTCTCCTGGGTGTGGAGATCGTTGAAGCGGATGTTGAATTTAGCCCGCGCCTGGCCGGGGATCACGTTGCCGGCCTTGTTGCCGACATCGACGGAGGTGAATTCGAGGTTCGAGGCCTGGAATTGCGCGCTGCCATGGTCGAGCGGTTCGTCGCTGAGCGCCACGATCAATCTCGAGATATCCGGCACCGGATTCGCCGCGCGATGCGGATAGGCGACGTGGCCCTGGACGCCATCGACGTAGAGCATGCCATGCAATGAACCGCGCCGTCCTATCTTGATGCAGTCGCCGAGCTCTTCGACATTGCTGGGCTCGCCGAGCACGCAGTGGTCGAATTTTTCGCCGCGCGCCGCGGCCCATTGCAGCAGCTTGATGGTGCCGTTGACGGAGATATCTTCCTCGTCGCCGGTGATCAGGAACGAAATCGAGCCTTTTGGTGTTCCGCCGCAGGCTGCGAGATAATCCAGCACCGCGGCGACGCTGCAGGCGATACCGCCCTTCATGTCGACCGCGCCGCGTCCGTATAGAAAGCCGTCCTTGACGTCTCCGGAAAACGCGCCATGGGTCCAGGCGCCCTCGTCGCCCGGCGGCACCACGTCGGTATGTCCGGCAAAGGTGATGTGCGGCGCCGAGGTCCCGATGCGGGCATAGAGATTGTCGATATCGGCGGTGCCCGGTTCGCCGAAGGTGACGCGATGCACTTCGAAGCCGGCGGCTTTCAGAATGGTTTCGAGCACGCCCAGCGCGCCTGCGTCGGCCGGGGTTACCGAGGGGCAGCGCAGCAGGTCGCGGGCGATGGAAAGGGCATCGGTCATGCCCTAGTCCCGCAAGAGCTCGTTGATGCTGGTCTTGGCGCGGGTGCGCTCGTCGACCCGCTTGACGATCACGGCGCAGGCGGTGGATGGGCCGGGCTGGCCGTTCTTCAGCGGCCGGGCCGGCAGGTTGCCGGGCACCACGACGGCGTATTCCGGCACCTCGCCGATGAAGGTTTCGCCGGTGTCGCGGTCGACGATCTTGGTGGAGGCGCCGAGGAATACGCCCATCGACAGCACCGCGCCCTTGCGTACGATCACGCCTTCGGCGACCTCCGAGCGCGCGCCGATGAAGCAATCGTCCTCGATGATGACGGGCTCGGCCTGCAGCGGCTCGAGCACGCCGCCGATGCCGACGCCGCCGGAAATGTGCACGCGCTTGCCGATCTGCGCGCAGGAGCCGACCGTCGACCATGTGTCGATCATGGTTGATTCGTCGACATAGGCGCCGAGATTGACGAAGGACGGCATCAGCACCACGTTCCTGGCGATGAAGGCCGAGCGGCGGACGATGGCGCCCGGCACCGCGCGAAAGCCGGCGTCGCGAAACCGGTTCTCGCCCCAGCCATCGAACTTCGAGGGTACCTTGTCCCACCACGAGGCCTGGCCGGGGCCGCCGGCGATCGCGCTCATGTCGTTGAGGCGAAACGACAGCAGCACCGCCTTTTTCAGCCACTGATTGACTTTCCACTTGCCGCTGGCCTCGCGCTCGGCGACGCGGGCCTCGCCCTTGTCGAGCAGCTCCAGCGCGGAATCGACGGCGTCGCGGACTTCGCCCTTGGTCGCGGTCGAGACGCTGTCGCGGGCATCGAACGCGGTGTTGACGGTGGCTTCGAGGGAGGCGAGAGACATCGAGATTTCCTTGGAACGCGCTGGATTGTTCTGGCGGCGATTTGGCTGGCTTTTGTCGGGATTTGGGCAGGGAGAGTCAAGACCGCCTCCGCCGTGGTCCCTGCGAAAGCAGGACAACGCGTGGATGCAATGACAGCCTACCGGGTCACGCCCACCTTCTCCAGAAACCCCGTCAAATCATCCGTGACATGATCGACATGGGGGGCGTCGTGGCCTTCCAGTTCCCAGTCCTCGCGCACGACTTCCTTGGAGCCGTCGGGCACCACCAGCACGGTGGTCATGCCGAGCTGGTGCGGCACCACGAGGTTGCGCGCCAGATCCTCGAACATCGCCGAGGTCCCTGGGTTGACCCCGTGATCCCTCAGGAACTTCTGATAGGTCTGCGGCGCCGGCTTCGGCTCCAGTTCGGCGGCGATGATGTCGAACACCGCCTCGAAATGCTCACCGATGCCGAGCCGCTGCAGCACCGCATCGGCGTGGTCGGTGGAGCCGTTGGTCAGGATCAGCTTGCGTCCGGGAAGCCTCGCGATCGCGGCACCCATCGCCGGGTTCGGCGCCAGCGGCGAATGATCGATCTTGTGCACATAGGCGAGATAGTCGTCGGCGCGCACGCCGTGCTCGGTCATCATGCCGCGCATGGTGGTGCCGTAGCGGCGGTAGTAATCCTTCTGGATCGCGCGCGCTTCCTCGGCCGTAATTTTCAGCCAGGCGCTGACGAACTCGCCGATCCGCGCATCGACCTGCTGCCACAGATTGACGTGATGCGGATACAGCGTGTTGTCGAGATCAAACACCCAGGTGTCGATTTCGGTGAATAGTTTCGTGCCTTTGACTGCTGCGGTCACCGCGGCTCCTTTTTCACCTCTCCCATGGGGAGAGGTCGGCGCGTAGCGCCGGGTGAGGGGTTATAGTTGAACGAGAGACCGTAACCCCTCACCCCAACCCTCTCCCAACGGGAGAGGGAGCGCAGTGCGTTTCCGCGCGACATCCCGCGCAACTTCAGACGTAAAATACCCATCATGGCAACGCGAAGCGCAGCGTCTTGCCGCCGCCGCTCATGTCGACGGCGGCAAAGCCGGTCACGGCGAGGCCGCGGTTGCCGCAATCGTTTTGGTCGTTGACCTCGAACTTGCTCTCGCGGGTGCAAAGCTGGATGGCGCCGCCCCAGTTCAGCGGCCGGTCCCTGAACTTGAGCGCGCGGTTTTCGCCGTCGACGGCCTCGGCGAAACTGAAGATCTGCTTGGGCTGCCCGGTGACGTCGGGATGCAGACATTTGCCGGGATCGATGCGATACCAGCCGCGGCTGATCACGGTCTTGCCGTCGTCGGTGCCGACCGCGGCCATGATCTTGTGCGGCGTGTCGTTGCACCAGGTCAGGCCGACCGAAGACGGCGATTGCACCGCGTCGATCATGGTCGCGAAGAATTTCGGCGACTGCACCACATCGGCGCTCAGCCCGCGATTTTTCAGGAATGCCGCCAGCGCTCCTTGCGTCTTCGGGCCGTCGACGCCGTCGATCGGCGCCGCATCGTAGCCCGCGATCACCAAGAGCCGCTGAATGGCGGCGAGCCTCGCCTGCTCGTCGTCATATTCGCTGCCTTCGGCCAGATACGCCACCAGATGGCCGTCGTCGGTCTGCGTCGGGTTGATCTGGGTAAACGGCGCCGGGGTCTGTCCGGCGCGGCACTGACGGGCAGCTGCAATGACGAAATTATCGGGCGCGATGCAGAGCGTATCGTTGCCGCTCTGCGGCACCGGCGATGAGCCATAGACGCCGAGCGCGCGGGCATTGAGCAGGATGCGGTCGGCGGTCAGGGTGCCCTGCGCGACGACGCGGCACGCCGCCGGATCGATGCGAAACCAGCCACGCGTCGCGGTGGCGGCCTTGTCGTCGATGCCGATCGCGACCTCGACC
>JAYSPJ010000813.1:0-20041 GCA_043722155.1 Bradyrhizobium sp. | reverse complement strand
TGCCGCGATTTCCGCCGTCGAACGCCACGCCCTTCGGGCCCAGCCCAAGATATTCTTCGCACAGGATCGGCGCGTCGCGATCGCAGTAAAAGCAATGTCCGCAATGCGGGTTCCATGACAGCACCACGTGGTCCCCGACCTTGACGCCGCGCGCCGCGGGACCAATCTGCTCAACGATGCCGGCGGCCTCGTGGCCAAGCACGATCGGCAGCGGGTAGCGCAGCGATCCCTCTATCACTTCGAGATCGGTGTGACACAGTCCGGCGGCGCGGATCCGGACCAGCACGTCGGTCGGCTTCAACGCCGCCGCGGCGATGGTCTCGATCGACATCGGCGTTTGCGCGGCATGCAGCACCGCGGCGCGATACTGCAGGGCCATCAGGCGACGGCCTTGCCGGAAAGCGCCGCAAGCGCCTGATCGATGTCGGCCGAAGTCATCTCCCATTCATTGCCGAAATTAGCCACCACCGCGGCCATGAAAGGCTCGACCGAGGCCTTCGCCTTGTCCCTGTCGCCGAGATGATCGAGCAGCAGCGCCAGCGCGAGCTGGCGCGGCTCCGGACCTTCATAGCTCCACTCGAATCCGTTCTTGGTGAACTCCACCACATCGACGCCGGGATCAAGTGGCGCGCCATCGACAGTCACCTTGACGCCATCGATGGTGCGGTCTCCCACATAGCGTTTCATGCCAGTCTCCTGCTTCGACCTGAATGCCTTGTCCCGGTCATGAGGCGACCTCGATCTGGCCTGCGATCACCCGCATGACGTCGCGGTCCTTATAGGCCTGCGCCAGGGTGCCTGCGAACATCACCTCACCGCGCTCCAGAACATAGATCCGGTCGACGTAATCGGGAATGTGGTGGACGTTGGATTCGGCGATCAACACGCCCTTGCCCATGGCGCGCATCGAGGCGACGCCCTCGGCTATCAGAGGAATGATCGCCGGCGACAGGCCCTCGAAGGGTTCATCGAGCAGCAACAGTTTTGGGTCGAGCGTCAACGCCCGAGCGATCGACACCATCTTGCGCTCACCACCGGACAGTTGTTCGCCACCACGCGCCAAATATTGCCGTAGTTTCGGGAATACCGTGTAGGCCTCTTCCATCCGCACGGCGGCCGGGCGGCCTGATGGCCGCGTCCAGGTCGACAGTTCGATATTCTCGGCCACGGTCAGGTCCGCGTAGACTTCGGACTCTTCCGGCGAAAACCCGATACCACTTTGGGCGATCTGCCAGGTCGGCAGCTTCGTCAGGTCTGCGCCGTCAAAACTGATGCTGCCGGATTGCGCGCGACGATATCCCATGATGCTGCGGAAGGTCGTGGTCTTGCCGGCGCCGTTGCGCCCGACCAGACAGACCAGTTCGCCCGCCGCCACCGACAGACTGATGCCGTTGAGGATACGGCTACCCTCGATGTCCACTTTGAGGTTCGAGAGATTGAGCATCAATGCATCTTTCTCAGGGTTTGCGGACGCGTTCCGACCACAGCTGAAATCATGGCCGGATCCTTGAAGAAAGCATCGGGCGGCATGTCGGCCAGCACGGTGCCTTCCTGCAACGCCACGATGCGATGCGAATAGCGCTCGACCAGATCCATGTCGTGCTCGACCTGAACGATGGCGCGCACGCCCGCGGCCTTCGCGGCGGTGACGAGAACCTCCATGATCGCATGCTTGTCGCCGGACGAAACGCCGCTGGTCGGCTCGTCCAAAAGGATCACGCTGGGGTTGAGCGCGAATGCGCTGGCGATATCGAGCAATTTCTTCTCGCCCTGCGACAGCGTCGAGGCCACGGTTTCGAGGCGGGCACGCAAGCCCAGCACTTCCGCAACGCGCTCGGCGTCGGCCTGCAGCACGTCGTCGCGCCTGAGCGAGCGAAACGGATTGCCGACCCGGCGCAGGCGGGACGCCACCG
The DNA here is from genome assembly GCA_043722155.1 of Bradyrhizobium sp. GTDB lineage: Bacteria > Pseudomonadota > Alphaproteobacteria > Rhizobiales > Xanthobacteraceae > Bradyrhizobium. Next base: position 18,128 of record JAYSPJ010000813.1, on the reverse strand, counting down.
CCACCGCCAGCGTTTCACGCACCGTCAACCCCGGAAAGATGTTTACAAGCTGAAAGGCGCGCGACATGCCACGTCGTGCGAGTTCGACCGGCCCAATGCCGGCGATATCTTGACCCATGAAGCGAACCGCTCCCAACGTCGGCCGTAGCCGGCCGGTCACGACATTGACCAGCGTCGTCTTGCCGGCCCCGTTGGGTCCGACGATCGAGACGAACTCGCCGTCACTGACCGAGAATGAGACATTGCGGAGCGCCTTGAACACGCCAAAGGCTTTGGTGACGTTGATGGTCTCGAATAGCGGCGCGGTATCGGAGGCTGCGATGATATCGGGTTGCATTTCACAGCCCTCCCTTGCGCCGGTTGGCGAGCGCCTCGATTGTGCCGGATAATCCCTGCGGCATGAAGACCACCAGCAGCACCAGCACGCTGCCCATCACGAAGCGCCAGTATTGCGTGACCGACATGACGAAATCCTGCAGCAGCACGAACACCAGCGCGCCTATCGCAGGTCCCGCGAACGTGCCGCTGCCGCCGAGCACCGCCATGAAGACCAGATTGCCCGAATGGGTCCAGTACGCCAATTCGGGGTCGGCCAGCCCCGTGGTGACGGCGAGGATGGTTCCGCCAATGCCGCCATAGACGGCCGAGATCACGAAGGCAGTCAGCCGCATCCGGAAAATCTGCACCCCGACATAGGCGGCCTTGCCGGCGTTCTCGCGGATCGCGCGCAGATGCAGGCCGAACGGCGATTGTGTGATCCGCCACATCGCCAGACTCAGCAACGCAAACAGGACCAGCGCATAGTAATAGAACGGCCCGGTCAGAAACGCGGTCTTGCCGCCACGCCACTCCATCCCGAGCAGTAACGGCCGCAGCACCCGCATGCCCTGATCGCCGCCGGTGATGCCGTAGAACTTGAACAGGAAGGAATGAAACAGCATGCCGAACGCCAGCGTCAGCATGCCGAAGAATATCCTGGTGTAGCGGACGCAGAGCGCGCCGATCACAAGCGACACCAGCCCGGACACCAGCGCTGCCGTGATCAGCAACAGCTCAAAACTCAGGATTCCGAATTTCGAGGTCAGAGCCGCCGCTGTGTAGGCGCCGACGCCGAGAAACAGCGCGTGCCCGAACGATAGTAGCCCGGTGGTGCCGAACAGCAGGTTGAATCCCAGTAGCGCGATGCTGTAGCCGATGAACGGTAACATCAGCATCAGCGCATAGGGCGATGCAACCATGGGCAACAGCGCCATGATCGAGATCAGCGCGAGCAGAACCCACAGCCCGTTGATTCGTGGTGCGATGCGACGCACCGCCGCTTCCGAAGCAATGTCGATCGAGGGAGTGCTCACGCCGTTGCCTTCCCGAACAGGCCGGCCGGCCGCGCGATCAGCACGATGACGACGACGAGATACACCGACAGCATTTCCATCTCCGGCACCAGCGAAATGGCCGCCGCGCGCATCCATCCGACCACGAGCGCGCCGACCAGCGCGCCGCGCATGCTGCCGAGCCCGCCGATCACGACCACCGCGAAGGATTCCACGACGAGTTCGACTGCCATATCGAGCGATGCCGCGCCCGAAGGCACCACCAGCGCGCCGCCGACCGTGCCCAGCATGCAACCCACCGTGAAGACAAGCGCGAATATTTTTGACGAATTGACGCCGAGACCCTCCGCCATGTCGCGGTTTTCGGCCGTGGCGCGGACGATGCGGCCGGTTTTGGTGCGCTCGAGAAACAGGCCAAGCCCGACCGCTATCGCAAGACTGGCGGCGATCACCAGCAGATTGTAGGTCGGTACCCTCACTCCCAGTAAGTTCGCCGTACCGTAGGCCATATAGACATTGTCCATGGTGCGCGGGGTCGCGCCCCACAGGAAGCGAAACACGTCCTGGAACATCAGGAGAAAACCGAAGGTGATCAGGAGCTGATAACTTTCGTCGCGCCGATAGATCGTGCGCAGCACGCGCTCGATCGGCAGCCCGACGATGCCGATGGCAAGACCGGCCACGATCAGGACGGGGAGGAACAGCACCGGCGGCATGCCGAAGTTGATGGCAAGGCCGACGGCGGTAATGCCGAAATAGGCACCGAGCGCGTAGAACGAACCGCAGGCCAGGTTGACGACCTTCTGCACCCCGAACACCAGCTGCAGTCCGGCCGCCACGAGAAACAGCACCGCGGCGTGGAAGGTCCCGCCGAGGACGACGTCCAGAAGTTCAGTCATGCCTCAGACCGGCATCTTGGCGGTCTTGATCCACTGCCAGAAATCCATGCCGGGCGGCTTCTGCAGCTGTTCCGCCGTGAAGGTGTCGACCGAGGCCAGCGTCGGGAAGTCGTACTTGTTCTTGTTGGTCGACGGGCCCTGATAGAACACCTGTTCGGCGATCTTGTCCTTGCGGAAGCGACCCTTGCCGCCGAGGCTTTCGACCTCGAGCCCGGGCATCGCTTCGGCGACCTGCTCGGGCGTCGGCCATTTCTTCAGCGCTTTTTGCGCGGCCTCGACCCCTGCCTTGTAGGTGGCGAGCGCGAAATAGGCCCGATCCGCTTCCCAATGCGGCGCTTCCTTGTAGCGCTCCATATAATCGCCGACGAACGACTTTTGCAGCGCCGAGGCCTGGGGGTGATCGAAGTACAGCGTGTTGTGGCCGAAGATGATGCCTTCCGGCATGAATTCCTTCTTGAGCTGGTTGAGCTGCCAGCCTGCGGCCGGCAGCACGACCTTCACGCCCTCGAACAGACCCGCCGCGTGTCCCTGCTTCATAAAGACGGGCAGATCGGCGAACAGCATCGAGGAGAAGATCAGATCCGGCTTGGCGGCGTTGAGGGCGGCGATATGCGAGGTCAGGTCCATGGTGCCGACCTTGGGCCATTGTTCGGCGACGAACTCGGCCTCGACGCCGTAGCGCGCCAGAATCTGCTTGAAGGCTTCCCAATTGTTACGGCCATAGGAGTAGTCGGGATTGATGCCGGCCACGCGCTTGAATTTGCCCTTGAAATGCTTGACCGCCAGCAGCGACCCCATCACCGCCTCGCATTCATTGTCGGTGGAGCGGAAAACATATTTCGAATTCGGCATCATCTCCTTGACGCCGTCCTGGGTGGTGCCGTCCCACATCACGGTCAGCACCTGTTCCTCCTCGGCCACCGGCGCTACTCCCAGACTGACGCCGGTCGAGATCAGGCCGTGAATGGTATCGACCTTTTCCTGCAGGATCAGGCGTCGAAGCCGTTCGATGGTGTCCTTCGGGTTGGTCTCTTCCTCGATCACCAGCTCGAATTTGCGTCCGGCAATGCCGCCATCCTTGTTCATACGCTCGGTGGCCCATTGCACCGCGCGTATGCCGCACTCGCCGGCGGTCCCGGCGACCCCGGATCGCGGCGCGATAATCCCGATCCTGAGCGGCTTGTCCTGCGCCAACGCAGGCGAAAAAATCCGTGGAGCAGCTGCGGCCAGAATACCGGTACCTGCGAGCTTCGAAAAATCGCGACGCGTGAGCTTCATGGTTGCCTCCCCCGTTATCCTTGCGCATTTGCCACGCGCTGTTGGCATACCATAAATATATCAGTGACATCGCATCAAGCGGTTTTTTCGGGCGAGGCCCGAAATGCCGCGATAAAGTTCGTTGCCCAGCTGATAGACTGGTGATATATTAGACAACAGATCCTCTGACAGACGGAGAACTGCGCAATGGAATTATCGTCAAGCCCGATGACCGAGCGACAGCGAAATTACCGAGCGACCTACCGTCACCGAATCGCCGGCTGGTACAATGGCTGGCTCCACGCCTTCGTCATCTATGTGATCGGGTTTACCGCCCTGTCGGTCTACTTCGCCAACATCAGTTCCATACGCTGGTGGGAGCTGTTGATCATCCCGGCGACGTTCCTCGCCGCGAATTTCTTCGAATGGTGGATTCACCGCTTCGTCATGCACCGCCCCTCGCAGGTCAAGGCGTTTCGCGCGATCTACAACCGGCACACCTTGATGCATCACCAGTTCTTCACCGAGCAGGAGATGCGCTTCGCCGATCATAACGACTGGCGCGTGACGTTCTTTCCGCCCTACGCATTGGTGACCTTCACCATGATGTCGATCCCGCCGGCGCTGGTGATGGGCTGGCTGGTGTCGCCCAATGTCGGCTGGCTACTGATCTCGACCACGACGTCGATGTACCTGATCTACGAATTCATGCATTTCTGCTGTCACGTCGATGAAAACTGGTTCGTGCGCAACACACCCTTCGTCAACACCATCCGGCGTCATCATACGGCCCATCACAATCAGTCGATCATGATGGAGCGCAACATGAACCTGACCTTCCCGGTCATGGACTGGCTGTTCGGCACCTCGGACCTCGATCGCGGGCTGATCGGTCATCTCCTCAACGGTTATGACACCCGCTTCGTCAAGACCAACATGCGCAAGACCTCGCGTACGCCGAAGCCCGACATGGCGCGACCGTCGACGGGTTTCGCTACGCCCGCCGAATAACCGGGTTCATTCGGCACGCCAGAGCCGGCGGAGGATTGATGCAGGCAATTGAGCCGAACTGGGTTTCTTCGCTCTGGTTCGCTGTTTTCGCGACCATCTGCACCCTCGCCTTCCTCGTCGTCGCCGGCATGTTTCCGCTGCGTGCCCGCCCGGACTCGGCGCGATCGAACGCGGCGACCCTGCTGGTGGGCGGCAACGCCATCCTGCTGGCAGCGCTTTTGGTGGGGACCGGGTTTTACGGTTACGCCGAACTCAGGTGGAGCACCCTGGTTGTCGTAGCCGGGCTGGTCGTGCTGTTTGCGCCCGGATTGTTCGAAGTCTGGCCTGCGTCGTTGCGCGATGGGCGGACCGGACTTGTGGTATTGGTCGGCATTCAAATACTGGCGCTCGCGACGTTGGCAAAAGTCGCGGGGACGTTATGGAACTTGTCTTGAATTTGGTCGGAGAATTGTGCGATGCCCGTCAGGATTAAGCTCGGCCTGTCTCTGATGGTGGTGCTGGTGACGGCCATTGCCTCATATTATCAGAACTCGCTCGGGCACGACCGTATTCAATACGTCGTCGCCTTTCTCGGATTCTTCATGATCTTCGCGATGTGGCTGTTTCCCGAGGTCAAGCGCGAGGAATCGGCCGGCGGCGTTCGCCGCGACAACGCGCCGCGATAAGGCGTCCTCACAAGGCCCGCCTCATGACTGCGTCAGGACCGATCAAACGGGACTACGTCGCAGAATTCGATCTCAGGTCGGCACCCTCCGCGGGCGGGTTGAGACGTTGATCCGCGCCCTAATTGGCAGCGGCCGCCGTGCCGGGCGCGATTCTGCCGATCATCGCGCCGATCTCGGCGACAACGAGTTCAGGCGCGGCGTGCTGCACCATGTGCCCGACATCCGGCAATACGATCAGCTTCGCATCCGACACCGCGGCGGCGAACGGCTGCGAATGGATGTTGGTCGATACGGTCTTGTCCGCGCCGTCTCCCGAGATCACCACCACAGGCACCCTGATCTCGGCGTAGCGCGGTGCCTGCTCCCTGACCGCTTCCTTCAGGGTAACCAGATCATGCGCATTGGCGATGAACTCGCGCGGCCGTAGCAGCAATGGCGTCGCCGAGTCCCGGACAAACCCGTCCGGCATCATCTGGGGCAGGAAAACGCTGCGAGCGCCGGGCTCCGCCAGGAAGTAGCCGAGCGGCAGCGTGATCGTGTAGGCGAGCAGCGGACCAATCACCGGCGTGCTGATGATCCTGTTGTATTGTCCCACGCCGCCCGGCCACGGATAAGCCACCGGCGCCAGCATCACCAGTCCCGCGACGCGCTGCGGATAATCGAGCGCCATCCGTGCGCCGAGCGCGCCCGCCCATGAGTGGACCACGAAAACGGCGCGGCTGATGCCGAGCTTCTCGAGCGCCTGCTCGATCATTCGCCCCTGAATCGCCGGCGTCGAATCCTCCGCACGCGCGCGCGTGCTCCAGCCGTGGCCGGGTCGATCGATCAGGATCACCCGATGATCTTCGGCAAGCCTGCCGCCGAGCGGCTGCCGCATGCTTTCCAGATTGGAGCTGGCGCCGTGGATCATCACGATCGCCGGGCCGGCGGCATCGCGCGGCCCCATATCGACGACGTGGAGGGCGCCACCCGCAACCTCGATCATCTCGCCTTGCGCGGGCCAGGCGCGCTCCAGCACGATGACGCCAGCCTGCGTGATCAGCGCCAGGATCGCCAGCGCCGCCGCGACACCTGCCAATATCATTGATCTTATCCTGACGATCCTGGGCACCAACGAACTACGGTTCTACGGCATCCGGGTTTCAAGGCCAGCTCGAATCCGTCAAACGCTGAAACCTACACGCCCCAGTCCGGGCAGTTTCACGGCCGGCCGCCGCAGATCGATGCCAAACACCGCGCCGAGAAAATTGATCTCGATACCCTCGACCCAGCCGACCGCCAGCCCCAGATAGCCGCCCAGCGTGAGGCGGACGCCCGTCCCGGAAGCGGTCGCTCCAAACATGTCGCCATTATAGGGAAAGTCCTTGCCGATGGCGGTTGGCGGCAACGTGGCCTGCAGTTCCGGCACCGCCGCCATGACTGCGGTGACGAACGTATTGGAGTTCGGTCCCGGCCAGGCGCGATAATCGCCGTAGGATCTGAGTTCATAACCCTGGACCGCGGCGCGGATTTTCGGAATCATCCGCTGCGCGGTTTCGCCGTCCGCTGCGGCGGCAGCCCGAGGCGGGTTGACGCCGCGCGGCCACAACGTTCTGCACTGACCGAAGGTCAGTCGTCGGTCAGACTGCGATTTGGGCATTGGCTGATGGTGGAACGCGCCAGCTTGGCATCGGCGAGTGATTTGTAGGGACCGGTCCCGAACCAGAATGGGCCATCGCTGCTGTTCGGATAAATCACCGGATTACTGGTCACGATCTCGCACTTGTTGGTCGCGCGACTGCCGACCACCCAATACTGCCCGTCGGCAAGACAAGCCGTTCCGATTCCGAACGTCATCGCGGCAGCCAGTATCCATGATTTCATGGTCTCGCTCCTTCTGCGGGCAAGTTCGCGATAGCCAAATACGTTCCGGCCCACAATGGATGGTCTGATATCGTGGTTAATTCGCCCACGACCGGTTCGATCAAAAGAGCGATCAGATGTCGCGGCCTTCGACCTTCTCGGTCAGGGTCTTGACCAGCCCCGGCACCTTCTCCAGATGCGGATTGACCGCGAGCGCCTTGCGGAAGGCGTCGAGCGCGCGCTTTTCGTCGCCGAGATCCTGCATGATCATGCCGAGCCCGGCCAGCGCGCCGAAATGGCGGGGTTCGCGGACCAGCACCTGCTCGATATCCTGCAGCGAGTGAACGTAATCGTTCTTGAGATAATACAGCGTCGCGCGCCGGTTCCAGCCCTCGACATAATCGGGACGCAGCTTGACCACGGCATCGAGCAGCTTCAGCGCCACGTCCACCTGCTTGGCGTCCATCGCGGCCTTGGCGCGTGTCATCAGCAGGGCTGCGGTATCGCTCGGGGTCTGCATCCACACCGCCCAGATCCGGGCCTCGACGTGCTTGGCGCTGGCCTCATCGGGCGCCGCCTTCAGCGCCCCGAACAGAAAGTCCAGTCCGCGCGTCTTGTCGGCGCCGACCTTCGGCAGCTTGCTCGGCGCCTCCGGCAGCTTTTTCTGGTTCCGCGGCGGCGGCGGCCTGGAATCCTGCGCCACCGCGGGAACCGACAGCGCGGCCGTCGTCGCGGTGAGCAGAATTGCGAGGTGGCGGCGCGCGCTTGGGAATCTCAATGCCATCGTCAAAGTCTAGACGCAGCAAAACGCGCTTGCAAAGCGGCAAGTCGTCAAAGACCCGTGATGACCTGGAATTTCGCGAAGGCCGAAAGCTGCGATCAGGCTCGATTCAGCCCCGAATCAACCGCGATTCAACCCTGGCGCGCCTTGAAACGGCGCTGAACCTTGTTGATCACGTAAACCCGGCCCTTGCGGCGGACCAGACGGTTGTTGCGGTGACGACCGCGCAGCGATTTCAGCGAGTTACGGACCTTCATGAGACAATCCTGATGCTTTGAAAGGCCGCGTTTCGACAGGCCGAAAGTGGCAAAATGAGAATAATCCCGCCAGCGGCCAACCCGCCCGGGACGGCCGGTTTCTAAGCCATCGCGCGGTCGAATGTCAATCCAGACGGCAAATCGAGATGCCGCCCGCCGCCGCCCCCGGCCGGCTGGAACCGGGTTTGCCGGTTAGGAAAAATACACAAATTCGGTCAAAGGTTTGCGGCAGTGACGTGATTCGCACCCTATATCCGGGACTGGCTGTTCGGCCGAGCTGGGTCTCGTGCAAAGATGGGATTCGCCTCGCCATGACGACCGTTCAACATCCCGCCATCACGCCCGCGATTATGACCACTGCGGTGGTCGCCGCTCCGCTCGCCGCCAGGGACCGGCTGTCGCTGCCCGCGGGCGTGCGGCCGTTTCAGCTCAACTGGCCCTACATCATCGTGATCGCCGGCTACCATGCCCTGGCGCTGCTGGCCTTCATGCCGGGCTGGTTCAGCTGGAGCGGCCTGATCCTCGCCATGCTCCTCACCCATCTGTGCGGGCTGTTCGGCATCAACCTCTGCTACCATCGGCTGCTCACCCATCGCGGCCTGAAATGTCCGAAATGGCTGGAGCATGCGATGGTGGTGATCGCGATGTCCTGCCTGCAGGAGACCCCGGCGCGCTGGGTCGCGATCCACCGCCGCCACCATCAATTCGCCGACGAACAGCCGGACCCGCACAGCCCGCTGGCCAGCTTCTTCTGGAGCCACATCGGCTGGATCCTGGTGCACCAGCCGGAACTGTCGCGACTCGGCATCTACGAACGCTACGCCAAGGACATTTTGCGCGACCGCTTCTACGTCGCGCTGGAGCGTTACGGCTGGCTGGTCTGGATCAATCTCATTCAGATGCCGCTGTTCTTCGCCGCCGGTCTTGCGGTGGGCTGGCTGTCGGGCCAATCGCCTGAAGTCGCCACGCAGACCGGGCTCAGCATCCTGCTGTTCGGCGTCTTCGTCCGCACCGTGCTGGTCTGGCACATCACCTGGGCGGTGAATTCGGTGACCCATCTGTGGGGCTACCGCAGCTACGAGACCGACGAGGACAGCCGCAACAACATCGTGGTCGGGCTGATCTCCAACGGCGAAGGCTGGCACAACAACCACCACGCCGACCCGCGCTCGGCGCGCCACGGCCATCGCTGGTGGGAAATGGACAATACCTGGCTGACCATTCGCTTCCTGGAACGGATCGGCCTCGCCACCGACGTGGTGGCGCCCAGCGCGCATCTCAAGGCGCAGGCCGCCAAGGCCAGGCTGATCACGCGCGGATCGGACGGAGTCCCGACCGAGTAGAGGCCCGGCCGCAAGGCGGATCCGGCCTTCCAACCAAAATATCGAAAACAACCCCATGCACAGTAACCATGGGGTCGCCCGCAGGGATGCCTTGCCCGCGACAACATTTGACACGTCGGGCAAATCACCGGCACTATTTTAAGATCGCGCAACTTTAAACCGCTCATGGCCCTGCCAGGCGCTTGGGTCGTCAACCATTCGCAAAAGACCGCTTCAGCGCAGAACGCCCCGGCCGAGTTTTGGTACGATCGCAAAGATCACCAATGCGAGTGCCGGCGACCTAACTCTCAATTACGCGCTCCATATGCACGCGGCGGCAGTCCATTTCATATTCCAGGTCCTGCACCGGCGGACGATTGAGATACCAGGTCAAACCCTGCCCGAAAATGCCACGTTTGCCGAGCTCGCATTCGATAAAGGGGTAGATATCGTGAACGGTATAAAGCTGGGTCGCGGTAACCTGACTCCAGTCGCCGCCGAATGCGCTCATGCGACGCTCCATTTCACCCAGGACCCACTGCGCCTTCTCAACCATCGCCGCCGGGCTGATGTCACCGAGCCGAACGGCATGGTCGCGATAGCTGCCCTTACCTTCAGGTGCCTCACCGCTACCCGCGACGACGAACGACGTCGGCGCGTTTGCAGCCGGCACGGCATATGTAAACGCATAGAAGCTTGGTTCCGCCGGCGGATTGATCTTCGGACACACGTTGCTGCGCGAGACGGGATTCACCCCGTCCGGAAGCAATCCCCATGCTTTCAGGGTGCCGGTGTACACTTCATTGAACTTCACGAAGCCGCTTTCGGTGAACGGCGCAGGCGAGCGCAACTCGCAGGCAGCGAACGCGTTCAGCGGTCTGCCGGTATCCTTCAGAATCTGCGCGATGCGATCAAAACCCTGACGCAGTGGCACCGGCTTGGCGAATCGCACCCGCTCCAGGGTGAATCCCGGCAGCGCCGCGACACCGGCGGAATACTGGCTGACGCCGGGCATGAACCTGTAACCGCCCTTCGCTGCTTCGACAGTCTCGATCATGTTGCCTCTTCATGCTGCAGAAATTTCGTTGCCAGTGGATCTCAAGTTATTCTTCGAGCACGCCGAGATAGGCGTCGCGAATGATCGGATCAGCCAGTAGCTCCGCGCCGGACCCCGACCGCACGATCCGGCCCATGTCCATGACGTAAGCCGCATGACACAGGTCGAGCGCCGTCGTCACATCCTGCTCGACCAACAGGATCGACATACCTTCGGCGTTAAGCGCACGAAGCGCAGCAACAAGCTGCTCCACCAGTAGCGGCGACAGTCCCAGCGACAATTCATCGATCATCAACAGGTTCGGCGCGCTCATCAGCCCGCGTCCGATCGCGCACATCTGCTGCTCGCCGCCGGACAGTGTCGCCGTCGCCTGATTGCGGCGCTCGAACAGCTTCGGGAACGTGGCATAAACGCGGTCCATATCGCGGCTGATCTCGGCCCGTCCGGCCGTGCGCGAATAGGCTCCCATCAAAAGATTGTCTTCGATGCTCATTGCGCCGAACAGCCGCCGGCCCTCCGGCACGTGAACGATGCCGTTCGCCAGGATCGCTGCTGCGGTCGCATCGACAAGATCCACGCCGTCGGAGCGATAGCTTCCCGACTGGATCGGGATCAGACCCGACAAAGCACGCATCAGCGTCGTCTTGCCCGCGCCGTTGGAACCGATCAGTGCAGTGATCTCCCCGCTTCGGACGACAAGATCGATGCCCCACAGCACCTGAACCTCGTCGTAGCCCGCGCGCAAGCTTTGCAACTCAAGGATGGGTGTATCAGCCACGGGCGCCAGCCCTTTGCGCATACTGCTGACCGAGATAGGCCTCAACGACGGCCGGATTCTTGATGACATCCCGCGGAGCGCCGTCGGCGATCAACTGACCATTGTGCAACACCACGATCCGCGTACAGACATTCAGCACGACCTTCATCAAATGCTCGATCATCACGATGGTGATGCCGTTTTCTGCAAGCTGATGAATAAGTCGCGTCGCGCGTTCGACTTCCGCGCTGTTCAGGCCTGCATTGACTTCGTCGAGAAACAGCAGCTTCGGCTTCATCGCGAGCGCCTTTGCGAGTTCAAGGCGCTTGCGCATTGCCAGGGTTAGCGTCGCTGCGGGCTGATCCGATTGCGCATCAAGGCCGACGAACGCCAGGTGCGTGCGCGCCTCCTCCCGCGCCGATTTGATGCTCTCGCCGGGTTGCGAAAACAATGCCGCCGCAGCGACATTATCCAGCGCACTGAATTCCGCGAACGGCTGCACGATCTGGAACGTGCGCGACAGTCCGAGGCGCGCGGACTGGTAGGTCTTCACGCGCGTGATATCCTGCCCCATGAACGTCACCGTGCCGGAGCTTGCCGGTGTGACGCCTGTAACCACGTTGACAAGCGTCGTCTTACCCGCGCCGTTCGGGCCGATGAGGTCGAGAACTTCGCCTTTGCTGATACCGAGCGAGACATCGCGCAGCGCTTTCAAGCCGCTGAAATTCCGCGAGACGGATTGGAGCCGGAGGATTTCAGACACGCTTCGGTCTCCATGCAAGAAGCTGAGACCGTAGAGACATCAATCCGTGTGGCAGGAACAGCAACAGAACGACGATCAGAACGCCGAGCACGCCGCTGTGGATCTGGATGTAGTTGCGCCAGACCACCTCCTCCAGCCCGAGATAGACGAATGCCCCGATCAGGACGCCGAGCGGCGAGCCGAGCCCTCCGATCAACGCCATGACGATCGGCTTTACCGAGTAAAGGATGTCGAACACATCGGACGGATCAATGTAATGAACCCACGCTGCGTAAACCCCACCCGCAGCGCCGACAAAACAAGCGGATAGCCCGAACGCGACGCTCTTGTAGAGCGTGGTGTTGAGTCCGATCATATTGGCGGCGGTTTCGTTCTGCCGGATACATGCGAGGCCGAAACCGAGCTTGGAACCCGCCACCACAATGACCATCAACGCGGTGCCGACCAGCAGTCCCCACATCACGTAGAAGAAGAACGTCGCATCCGCCATCACGCCGGCCGTCGAGGTCAGCGGGATGTTCAATCCCATGCCGCCGCCGGTGAGATCGGTGGCATTGTTGACGAGTTCACGGAACACCTCGATCAGCGACAGGCTGGCGATTGCAAAATAGTGGCCGCGCAGACGAAGCAGCGCCGCGCCAAGCAGACACGCCAGCACAAAGGAGGCCACCCCCGCTGCGGGAACCGAAACCACCAACGGCACGCCCTTGCCGAGCAGGACGCCCGCCGTATAAGCGCCGAAGCCGAAGAACGCAGCGGTCGCAAACGACGGATAGCCTGCCAAACCGCCGACGACGTTCCACGATAACGCGAGAATGCCGTACATGCAGGCGATGGTGCCGAGTCGCAGCGCGTAGGAGCCGCCGATCATGGGCAGCGCGGCGATACCGACGACCAGCGCCAGCAGGGTGAGGTTCGATCGCGTCATTCAAAACCCTTTCGGCCGAGCAGGCCTTGAGGACGCACGATCAGAAATACTATCAGCAGCGCGAACGACAACGTCGTCGCATGCGCGGGACCTATCATCGCCGAACCAATCCCCTCGATCAGCGCAAGCAGAATGCCGCCCGCCAGCGCGCCTGACACGCTGCCAAGGCCGCCGAGCACGCAGACCACGAAGGCTTTTCCCAGATAGGCCGTGGACGTCAGCGGTGAGATCGGGAAGATCAGCGCCATCAGCACCCCGGCGCAGCCCGCCAGCGCCGCACCAAGACCGAACGCAATCGCGTAGATCGAATTGACATCAACGCCCATCAACCTGGCCGCATCGCGGTCGAGCCTGACCGCGATGATGGCTCGCCCGACGCGCAGCCGCCGCAGGATCAAATAGAGTACGCCGGTCAGCGCCAGCGCAGATGCGGTTGCGATCAAGCGATCGATCGGCACAACGACATCGAACAGCGAGACCGAACCCATCGGTGGTGTCAAAGTCAGCTTCCGGTAATCCGCCTTGAAGCAATAAATCATCGCGTTGTTGAGAATCAGATCGAGCCCGAATGTCAAAGTCAGCGTGACCAGAACGGGCGCCGTGATCACACGGTTGAGAATTAGACGCTGAATGACGTAACCGAGTGCGAAAAACGCCGGAGCCGCGATGCCCAGCGCATACCATGGCGAGATCTGAAGCGACTGATAGAGCCCCCACGCCAGATAGGCGCCAAGAACGATGAACGAGCCGTGGATCAGATTAATGACGTTCAGAACGCCCCAGACCAGCGAGAAGCCGATCGCGATGCACGCATAAAGGCAGCCCAACACCAATGCATTGATCAGAACCTGGGCCGCCAGCATGTCGGGTTTCCGCTTTACCTTCGACCGATAGCGGCTAGTTCACGCCGAGCCTGAATTCGCCCTGCTTGATGAGCGCAGGCGAGAGAACCACGGCTTTTCCACCCTGCAGCTGAAGCACCGGCGGCTCCAGCGAGTCGATCTGACCGGTCGGCCCGAACTTCACCGGCCCCCAGAACGTCATCTCGTTCATCTTGGCGAGTTCGTCGCGCACCTTGTCGCGGTCCAGCGACCCCGCGCGCTCAATGGCCATCTGGAACAGCGCTCCCGAAACTGACGCCGAGGCCTGCGCCTAATCGGGATCCGACTTGTACTTTTCGCGAAACAGCTTCACTGTAGTTGGCGGTCGTGCCGAAAATGTCCTTGCCGGAATATTGCGCGGCAGGATGCCACCAGGCGGCGCTGGTGATGTTCTCTCCGCTTGCACCGGCGGCATCGATGAATTCCTGATAAGCGGGACCCGCGATCATCGAGAGCACGCCGGCCTTGATCTGCTGATCGGCCATCTGCTTGCGAACGAGCAGCAGGTCATTGATGTAGCCGGTCACGAAAATCCATTGCGGCGTTAGCGATTTGATCTGCGACAGCGTTGCCGAGTGATCCAGCGTGTTGATCGCGTATTTCTCGAAATACACGACTTCGAGGCCGTTGGCCTTGGCCGACTTCTCCATCTCCTGTGCGATTGCCAGCGGGAAGAGATCGTTGCGCGCCAGAATGGCAACCTTCTTCACATCCGGCGCCTTGGCCTTGACGATCTGGGTGAGCGGCATGGTCAGCGTGTCGTTCGGCGTGAAGGTACCGAACAAATACTTGTAGCCCTGGTCATAGACCTGCGCGGAGGACGCGGTCGACGCAATGGTTGGCACCTTGTACTTCTCGGAGACACTGCTGCCGGCCTTGGTGGCGCCCGAACCGAACGGGCCGAACAGGAAATTGACGTTGTTCTGCGTGATCATCTGCTCGGTAGTCTGAACCGCGCGCGGCGTGTTCGACTGGTAGTCGGCGTAGACGATCTCGACCTTGTACTTCTTGCCGCCGACCAAGATGCCGCCGGCCTTGTTGGCCTGCTCGGCCCAGAGATCGTATCCTTGCTGCTGTTTGATGGCTTCCGGCGCCAGCGGACCCGTCAGCGGGAGCGGCGCTCCGAATTTGACGACATCCTGCGCCAGCGCCGTGGAGGCTGACAATCCAAAACAGACGGCGAGAAGAAGCGAATTCAAGCGACGTGACGTAAGCCGGGAACGAGCCATCTGGTTTCTCCATCAGGGACCGAGAGCATAACCTGGCCGAAAGCATGACAAATCGGGGGATCGAATAAAAGCATTGAAATTCGAATCGAACGGTCTAACAATTCGAACGCTATGCACCGTATGCATCCATTCCGGGCAAGCGATGAAGGGCCTACGGGCGCGAAATGATTGAATCAACGGCTCTCAGGTACTTTCGGGAAGTAACGCTGCGCGGGTCCATCAAGCGGGCGGCCGAGTCGCTGCGTATCGCGCCCAGCGCGATCAGCCGGCAGGTTCAAGGGCTCGAGGACGAACTGTCGGCGAAGCTGTTCGAGCGAGGTGCACGGGGCATGAGCCTGACCGGCGCGGGCCACCTGCTCTATCGGTATGCCGTCGAGAGCCAGGACAAGCTCGATTGCATTCGCGGCCAGGTCGAGGAATTCGACTCGCTGCAGCGCGGCCACGTGAAACTTGCAACCGTTGAGGGCCTGCTCGCGAGCTTTGTGTCCGATTTCGTCGTCGACCTTTCAAAAGACTATCCCGGCATCTCGATCACGGTCACGACGGCGGGTACCAGCGGCGTCGCCGAAAAGGTCGGACGGCACGAGGTCGATCTCGGCCTCGTTTTCGGCCGCGCGCCACGGCGCGACCTGATCGAGCTGGCGCGCATGCGCCAGTCATTGTGCCTCATGGTCGCACCCGATCATCCGATGGCCGTTAGGGAGTATTGCGCGATAAAAGACCTCGCGGGCCTGCGCGTAATCCTGCCCGATCCATCGTTCGGTATCCGTCAGGAAATTGACCGCGCTTGCGCCAAGGCCAATGTCGAGCTCGATCTCTACAGCGAGACAAACTCGATTGCCTTCCTCCGCACGATCGCCATGAAAACCGGTATCGGAACCTTTCTGCCACGCGACTCGGCCATGCCCGAGCTACTCGCAGGCACGCTGGTCGCGGTGCCGTTGCGCGACAAACGTCTGGAAGCGACGCAGGTGACGCTGGTGCAGCTTGCAACCAGAAATACCACGCCCTCGGGCCTTCGCGTTGCGCAGCTTCTCGTGGAGAGGATGAAAGAGCGAAAGAGTTGATCGGGACCGTTGACTCAGGTTCATTCCGAGCCAATTGCGGTTTCGCAGCTCGGCGCCCCGGGGGAAGAATCTCCCGTGCCCACCTGTCGCTTCCGAAGCGCATGCCCCGAAATTCGACGTGACACGGCTCATGCCGCCCCCTCAGCTCGGAAACTCCACCATCGCCTCGCCGGTCGCCACCTTCTCGCCGGTCTGGTTGCGCACCATGACGTCGATCAGGACCCAGCGCGAATTGGCCGTGACCTGCTTCGATTTCACGATGCCGGTCGGCTGGATGGTGTCGCCCGGTCTGACCGGCTTGACCCATCGGGTTTCGAGGCGGCGGTGGATGGCGCCGGCGGGATAGGCCCAGTCGGTGATCATCCGCGTGATCAGCCCGAAATTATTCATGCCATGCATGATGATGCCGCCGAAATGGGTCTTGCCGAAACTGCCCTTCATGTATTCGTCGTCGAGATGCAGCGGGTTGTAGTCGAGCGAGCCGTCGCAGAACAGGCGGATGGATTCGCGGCTGACCACGAATTTCGGCCCGTCGATGCTGTCGCCTTCGCCGAGATTTTCGAACGTGACTGTCATGATTTCACTCATTCCGGCCGGATGGTCCAGCCGCGGCCGGAGCAGATCACTTCGCCGTGCTGGTTGAAGAAGACGTTGTCGTGCACCACGAACAACCGCTCGCGCTTGATGAACTTGTCGAGCGCGCGGGCCTGCAGCGTAATGACGTCGCCGGCACGCGCCGGAATGTTGTAGCTCCAGGATTGCCCGGCATTGACGGTACCCGGCGAGCGCATCCAGTCGTCGGCCGGGGTGCAGGCGAACATCAGCAGGATGTGGATCGACGGCGGCGCGATCAGCCCGCCGTAGCGCGTGGTTTTGGCGTAGGCTTCGTCGAAATAGATCGGGTGGTCCTCGCCGACCGAAGCGCAATACAGCTCGATGGCGTCGCGCGTCAGGGTGTAGGGAATGGTCTTGCGCGGCTCGCCGGGGACGATGTCGTCCCAGACCTTGCGCAAATTGGCGTGTTTCCAGAAATCGGTTTCGAAGGCTTCCGCCTGCGCCATCGCATCCTCCCTAGGTACCCGGAATCACAAATCGGTATTGCTGCCCATGCTTCGAGACGGCCACTTCGTGGCCTCCTCAGCATGAGGTTCAACTTGTTGAAACACAACAACCTCATGCTGAGGAGCGAGCGGCGCGAGCGTCTCGAAGCATGGGCAACAAGCGACTCACCGATCTCCCGTCATCACTACCAGTTGTTTTTCTCATGCCGTCTTTTCTCATGCCGTCTTGCGGAATTTGTTATATGGTATAATCAATCCGCGACCGTGTAAAATCAAGCGGCCCTGCCGGGGAAACGTAAGATGCCCAAATTGAAGCTGCCCAACATCGACGACGTCGTCGCGATCGACATCCATACCCATGCCGAAGAGCCCTGCGGCATGCATGGCGACGACGGTTATGACGATTTCCAGGCCAAGATGGCCGACTACTTCAAGTCGCCGAACAAGCACCCGCCGACGGTCGCGGAGACCGCGGCCTATTACCGATCCAAGAAGATCGCCGCGGTGATCTTCCCGGTCGATGCCGAACGCGAGACCGGCTTCCGCCGCTACAACAATTACGAGATGCTGGAGATCGCTTCGGAAAATTCCGACGTGCTGATACCGTTCGTCAGCATCGATCCGCACAAGGGCAAGCTCGGCGTCCGCGAGGCGAGGAAGCTGATCGAGGAATACGGCGTCCGGGGCTTCAAATTCCATCCGACCATGCAGGGCTTCTACCCGAACGACCGCATGGCCTACCCGCTCTATGAAGCCATCAACGACGGCGGCGCGATCGCGCTGTTTCATACCGGCCAGACCGGCGTCGGCTCGGGCATGCCCGGCGGCATGGGGATGCGGCTGAAATATTCCAACCCGATGTACATGGACGACGTGGCGGCGGATTTCCCCGACCTTCGGATCATCCTCGCGCACCCGTCATTCCCCTGGCAGGAAGAGGCGCTGTCGGTCGCGACCCACAAGCCGAACGTCTATATCGACCTCTCCGGCTGGTCGCCGAAATACTTCCCGCCGATCCTG
>JAYSPJ010000812.1:0-3357 GCA_043722155.1 Bradyrhizobium sp. | reverse complement strand
GCGGCGCGCAGATTCTGCGCCGGCGTTGCGATCAGCATGATGTCGGCGCGGGCGGCAACCGCAATATCGGCGATCACTTCAATGCCCGCGTCGAGACGCCCGCCGGGCAGGCGCGGATTTTCCCGCGTCGAGGCGATCCGCGCGGCGAGCGCGGCGTCGCGCGCACAGAGCACGACATCGCGTCCGGCCCGCGCGGCGATGGCGGCCAGCGCCGTCCCCCATGCGCCGGCGCCGATGACCGCGACAGATCTGTAAGCGGGCATCGCCTTGCTCTCCGACTAAAATCCCGCACGGGTGTTGGCGTATCCGGCCGGCGCCGTGGCGTTGGCATCGAGCAGCCAGCGTGCGCGGGGCGCGGCGTCCATGGTGTCGACCATACCCAGTGCCAGCCGCTCCGCGCCCGCCCAGGCGATCATCGCGCCATTGTCGGTGCATAGCGCCGGCGGCGGGATGATCAGCGTGGTCTGCGCTTTCGCGGCGACCTGCTGCAGCGCGCCGCGAATCGCCTGATTGGCGGCGACGCCGCCGGCGGCGACCAGCGCGCGCGGCGCGCCGAACTGTTCGTGAAACAGCCGCAAGCCGACGCTCAATCGGTCCGCAGTCGATTCCAGCACCGCCGCCTGAAAGCCGGCACAGAGGTCGCTGATGTCCTGGGGCTCCAGCGGGACAAGCCGGCTGGCCTCGTTGCGCACCGCGGTCTTCAATCCCGACAGCGAAAAATTTGCGTCGGCGCGTCCGAGCATCGGCCGCGGGAATGAAAACCGCTTGGCGTCGCCGCCGCTGGCGGCGCGCTCGACCTCCGGTCCGCCCGGATAGGGCAGCCCGAGCATCTTCGCCACCTTGTCGAAAGCTTCCCCCATGGCGTCATCGACGGTGGTGCCGAGCCGGACATAGTTCCCGACGCCGATCACGGCGACGATCTGGGTGTGGCCGCCGGAAGCGAGAAACAGGCAATAGGGAAATGCCAGCGCGCAGGTCAGCCGCGGCGTCAGCGCGTGGGCCTCGAGATGGTTCACCGCGATCAGCGGCGTATCGTGCACCATCGCGATCGCCTTGGCGGTGGTCAGGCCGACGATGACGCCGCCGATCAGGCCGGGGCCCGCGGCCGCCGCGACCGCCGAAAGCTGCGCATAGCCGACCCCCGCCTGCTTCATTGCGCTGTCGACGATGCCGTCGAGCACATCGACGTGGGCGCGCGCCGCGATCTCCGGCACCACGCCGCCGAACCGGGCATGCTCCTCGGTCTGCGAGCGCACGATATTGGACAGAATTCGCCCCGACCCGTCGCTCAGGCGCTCGACCACGGCGGCCGCGGTTTCATCGCAGGTGGTCTCGATTCCCAGCACCAGCATTGACGTGTCGTTACCCAATTTGAGCCCTTGCGCTATCGGCCAAAGCGGCGTTTGCCTATCCTCGCGTAGCACTGCAAGGTCTCAAAGTGCAATCGTCCGCTGCTCCCGAAATCCAGGTCCAAGAACCAAGTTCAAGAATCCGACGCATGACCGTTCTCGTTACCCGCCCGCATCCTGACGATGAGGCCACTGCCAAGGCGCTTCGCGCCAGGGGTTTTGAGGTGCTGCTGGCGCCGAGTCTGCGGTTCGAGCCGGTCGCGTTCCATGATGATCTGGACGCGCGCTACGGCGCGGTCGTCGTCACCAGCGCCAATGCGCTGCGCGGCATCGAACTCAAGGGCCACCGGCTGCTCGAGTTGCCGCTGTTCGCGGTCGGAGAGCAAACCGCCAGCGCCGCCCGTCACGTCGGGTTCACCCACGTGATGACTGCCGGTGGTGATGCCGCGGCGTTGCGCGACCTCGTGCTGGCAAGGGTGAAGGCGAAGGAACTGAAGAAAGCCTCGACGCTGCTTTATCTTGCCGGCGCCGATCTCGCCCGGGATCTCGCCGGCGAACTCGGCGAAAGCGGCCTGCGGGTCGTCACCCACACCACCTACCGGATGGTTCCGGTGGCGAGCCTGCCGCGCGAGGTATGCGACGCTTTCGCCGCCAACCGGATCGAGGCGGTGCTGCATTATTCACGCCGCAGTGCGCGCGCCTTTCTGGATGCGGCAAGGGCGGGCGGCGTCGAAATATCGGCGTTGTCGATCCCGCAATGCTGCATCTCCGCCTCCGTCGCTGCCGTGGTCCGCGACGCCGGGGCCACGCAGGTCATGGTGGCGGCGACGCCGGATGAAAATGCCTTGTTCGAGGCGCTTGAGCGTGCTTTGCGCGCCTGATCGCGGTAAGAGGATCAGGCCGAATCTCGTAACGCTCGCCGCAATGGATGAGGAACCGTCATAATGGTCGATGACAGGCCCGAAGATACCGGACCATCGCCCGATTCGGGCCGCGCCAAACGTGAGCCGCCCACCATCGATCTCGAGGCGACGGAGGTCTCCGGCGACACCCGGAATGCCGCCGCCGACGCGGAGCCCGAGCGATCGCCGCCACGGCCTGCGGCGGCGGCGAGTTCCGCGGCGATCATGGCAGCCATTTCGGGCGCCGGGACCGCCGCGCTGGTGATCGGCGCTGCCTGGCTCGCGGGATGGCCGGTGACGACGACCCCGCCGACAGCGCCCGCGCCTCAGGTCAATGCCGCCGCCATCGATGATCTCGCCGCGCGCCTCGCCAGCGTTGAGTCCAGGGTCAGCAAGCCCGCAGCCGCCACCTCCGATGCCGCGACCGCCGCGCGCACCGACGCAGTGGAAAAATCGCTGGCCGCGCTGCGCGGCGAACTCGCAACCCAGCGCGCGCAATCGGAGAAGCTGGCTTCGGCGATCGACGACGTGAAATCGGCGCCGCGCGAGGCGGCTTCGCCGGTGGATCTGTCGGCGATCAACGAACGCATCGCCCAGATCGAGCGCGCCGCCCGTGCGCAGAGCGTCGAGATCGCGAAGGAAAGCGGCAAGCCGGCCGACGATGTGCCGCTGCGCCGCATCGCGGCGGCGGCCTTGCTCGACGTTCTGGTTCGGGTCGGCGATCCCTATCCCGCGGCGCTGGCTGCTGCGAAAACGCTGGCGCCGAATCCGGATGCCTTGAAGCCGCTCGAAGGCTTCGCGGCTTCCGGCGTGCCGAACGCCGCCAGCCTGAGCCGCGAATTGCTCACGCTGGTACCAAAACTGTCGCCGCCGGCGCCGGAGAACTCGACGACCGGTTCCGGCATCGTCGATCGGTTGCAGGCGGGGGCCGCAAAGCTCGTCCGCATCGAGCGCACCGACGCCATCGGCAGCGATCGCGGCGCCGTGGTCGCGCGGGTTACCGCGATGGCGCTGCGCAACGATTTCGCCGAGGCGCGGCGCGAATTGAAAACACTGGCGCCGGCCGATCGCGCCGCCGCGCAAGCCTGGCTCGACAGAGCCGATGC
>JAYSPJ010000811.1:0-2120 GCA_043722155.1 Bradyrhizobium sp. | reverse complement strand
TGCACCGTCCCGGCCGGGGCCGTGTTTTCGATTCCATCGTCGACGCGGTGGGCGATACGCCGATCGTCCGTCTGCAGAAATTGCCGAAGCAGCACGGCGTCAACGCCACCATCCTGGCCAAGCTGGAATATTTCAATCCCGCCGCCAGCGTGAAGGACCGCATCGGGGCGGCGATGATCATCGCGATGGAAAAGGCCGGCCTGATCAATGCCGATACCGTGCTGATCGAGCCGACCTCGGGAAATACCGGGATCGCGCTCGCCTTCGTCGCGGCCTCCCGCGGCTACCGGCTGAAACTGGTGATGCCGGAATCGATGTCGATCGAACGGCGCAAGATGCTGGCTTTCCTCGGCGCCGAGATCGTTCTGACGCCGGCGGCCCAGGGCATGAAGGGCGCGATCGCGACCGCGGAGGAACTGGTGCGCACCACGCCCAACGCTGTGATGCCGCAGCAGTTCAAGAACCTCGCCAACCCCGAAATTCACCGCCGCACCACGGCGGAGGAAATCTGGAACGACACCGGCGGCAACATCGACTACTTCGTTGCGGGCGTCGGCACCGGCGGCACCATCACCGGCGTCGGGCAGGTGCTGAAGCCGCGCAAGCCCTCGCTTCGCATCGTCGCGGTCGAGCCCGAGGAAAGTCCGGTGCTGTCGGGCGGCCAGCATACCCCGCACAAGATCCAGGGCATCGGCGCCGGGTTCATTCCTGACATCCTGGACCGTTCGGTCATCGACGAGATCGTCAAGATCAACGGTCCCACCGCAATCGAAACCTCGCGCGCGATGGCGCGCAACGAAGGTATCGCCGGGGGCATTTCCTCAGGCGCTGCGATCGCGGCGGCGCTGCAGATCGGCAAGCGGCCGGAGAGCGCGGGCAAGACCATTGTGGCGATCGTGCCGTCGTTCTCGGAGCGCTATCTGTCGACGGCGCTGTTCGAGGGAATCTAGCCATGGCGGATCAACCGAGACGGCCGCGAACCCTGAACGACGCACGCACCGAAGCCGAAGCGGCGTTCAAGAAGACGACCACCAAGGTTGTGGAGGCGCCGCCGAAGCCGACCGCGCTTCCTGGCGTGAAGGAGCTGGTTTCGCTGCGGATCGATCAGGACGTGCTCGAACACTTCCAGGAAGGCGGACCCGGCTGGCAGGACCGGATCAATGACGCCTTGCGAAAGGCGGCAGGCAAATAGGCCGCCCATCGAGACCTGAAAAAGCCCGGGGTGACCCGGGCTTTCTGTTGGCTGGAAGCATCGCCGCTATCGGAGCGGGTGATCAGCGCCGGAACATGCCGCCCACCATGCCGCCGACCACGCCGCCGACGAAGGCCGCACCGGGATCTCCGCCGCCGCGTTGGCCGCCACCGCCGCCACCGCCTCCGCTGCTGCGCTGTTGCTGCTGTGCGCGGCGAGGGGCCGGCTTTTCATCGGACTCGCTCGAGGCGGTCGGCGCAGTCGCGACGATTTCCGTCAACAGCGCCTTGTGCTGCAGCTTGTTGAGGAAGCCGCTCTTGGGATAGCCGCGCGCGGCCTGCCAGCGCGTGATCACCGAGCGCGTCGACTCGTTGAAAGTGCCGGTCACCTTGGTGTCGAAACCGAGGCCGTTGAGCCGGCGCTGCACGTCGCGGCGCTGGCCCTTGTCGAGTCCGATCTGGTCTTCCGTGGTCTGGTTGGCTTCCGCATCAAACGTCTTGGGATCGATCCCGGCGGTCAGATTGCGGGTCGCCGTCGAAGCCGCGCCATCCTGCAGCGAGGCGATACGGGCCTGCGCCAGCGACCTGAACTGACCGTTCGGATAGCTTGCCAGATAGGCGTTGAGTTCTTCGGGCTTGTTGGATTCCTTGACCGAACGCCAGAATTCGACTTCGACCTCTGAACCCTGCGAGGCCGTCGCAACGGCTTGGCCGGCCGCCGCCGGACCCGCGGCAGCAGCTGCGGGCGCCGCGGCCGCATTGAGATAGACCGTACCGATCAGGTTGGTGTGTCCCCAGGGCAATTGGCCCTTGTTGGTTTCCTCGTTGACCTGGGCGCGGACCTTGGTCATCGCCTGCTGGATCTCGACCCCTGGGGTCGCGATGTTGGCCATCAGAGCGCGCGTAAACGGGCTGTTGGTGCCTTCCTT
>JAYSPJ010000810.1:0-3927 GCA_043722155.1 Bradyrhizobium sp. | reverse complement strand
GCTGCGCGACGTCGGCCGCGTGCTGCAGATGCCCTATGGCCAGGTCGACAAGCTGACGAAACTGGTGCCGCAGAATCCCGCCGCACCGGTGACGCTGGCCGCCGCCATCGCCAGCGAACCGAAACTGCAGGCGTTTCGCGACGAGGACCCGGTGGTGGCGCGCGCCTTCGATATCGCGCAGCGCCTCGAGGGCCTGACCCGGCACGCCTCGACGCATGCCGCGGGTATCGTGATATCGGACCGGCCGCTGAGCGAACTGGTGCCGCTCTACCGCGATCCGAAATCCGACATGCCGGTGACCCAGTTCAACATGAAGTGGGTCGAGCCCGCGGGCCTCGTCAAATTCGACTTCCTCGGCCTGAAGACGCTGACCGTGCTCGATGTCGCCGTAAAACTGCTTCGGCAGCGCGGCGTCGAAATCGATCTGGCGACCTTGCCGCTCGACGACGCGCCGAGCTACGCGATGCTGGCGCGCGGCGACGTGGTCGGCGTGTTCCAGGTGGAAAGCCAGGGCATGCGGCGGGCGCTGGTCGACATGCGGCCGGACCGTTTCGAGGACATCATCGCGCTGGTGGCGCTGTATCGCCCGGGTCCGATGGCGAACATCCCGACCTACTGCGCCCGCAAGCACGGCGACGAGGAGCCGGAATACCTGCATCCGATGCTGGAGCCGATCCTGAAGGAAACCTACGGCGTCATCATCTATCAAGAACAGGTGATGCAGATCGCCCAGGTGATGGCCGGCTATTCGCTCGGCGACGCCGACCTGTTGCGCCGTGCGATGGGCAAGAAGATCCGCTCGGAGATGGAAAAGCAGCGCGCGATCTTCGTGGCCGGCGCCATGAAGAACAACGTGCCGAAAGGGCAGGCCGACACCATCTTCGAACTGCTCGCCAAGTTCGCCGATTACGGCTTCAACAAGAGCCACGCGGCGGCCTACGCCCTGGTGTCGTATCACACCGCCTACATGAAGGCGCATTACGCGGTCGAATTCCTGGCGGCGTCGATGACGCTCGACCTCAGCAATACCGACAAGCTCTCCGAGTTTCGCGCCGAAGCGCAACGGCTCGGCATCAAGGTCGAGGCGCCCTCGGTCAATCGCTCCGGCGCCACTTTCGAGGTCAGCGACAACACCATCTATTACGCGCTGGCCGGCCTGAAGGGCGTCGGTGGCCAGGCAGTCGACCTGATCGTCGAGGCGCGCAAGGAAGGCCTGTTCACCTCGCTGGCGGATTTCGCCGCGCGGGTGAACCCGCGCGCGGTCAACAAGCGCGTCATCGAAAGCCTTGCGGCGGCCGGCGCCTTCGACGGGCTGGATTCCAACCGCGCGCGGGTGTTCGCGGGCGCGGAGGCTATTCTCTCCGCCTGCCAGCGCAGCCACGAGGCGGCGACCATGGGGCAGAACGACATGTTCGGCGGGGCCGCCGACGCGCCGACCATCATGCTGCCGCAGGTCGAGCCCTGGCTGCCGGCCGAGCGGCTGCGGCGCGAATACGACGCCATCGGATTTTTCCTGTCGGGCCATCCGCTCGACGACTACGCCACGGTGCTGAAGCGTCTGCGCGTGCAGTCCTGGGCGGAATTTTCTCGCGCGGTCAAAACCGGCGCCACCGCGGGCAAGGTCGCGGCCACGGTGGTGTCGCGGATGGAGCGGCGGACCAAGACCGGCAACAAGATGGGCATCATCGGCCTGTCCGATCCGACCGGCCATTTCGAGGCGGTGCTGTTTTCCGAAGGGCTCGCGCAGTATCGCGAAGTGCTGGAGCCGGGCGCGGCGGTGCTGCTGCAGCTCGGCGCCGAGCTGCAGGGCGAGGAGGTCCGCGCCCGCGTGCTGCACGCCGAGCCGCTGGACGCCGCCGCGGCGAAAACCCAGAAGGGCCTTCGCATTTTCGTGCGCGACACCAGGCCGCTTGAATCCATCGCCAAGCGGTTGTCGATGCCCGAGGCAGGGCAGGGCAGCCCGCCCCGCGGCGCTCAGGCAAAACCGGTCGCCGTTGCGCCCGGCGGCGGCGACGGCGACGTTTCGCTGGTGATGATGCTCGACCTCGAAACCGAGGTCGAAATGAAGCTGCCCGGCCGCTTCAGGGTCTCGCCGCAGATCGCGGGCGCCATCAAGGCGGTGTCGGGCGTGGTGGACGTGCAGCAGCTGTAGGCGGGTGCGCGGCCGGATTTCAATCGAGCCGGCGTTCGATCAGGGAGTTGATGATGGATCCCGTTCAGGTGATCGAGGAACTGGGAGTCCCGGGGCGTTTGCCGGTCGAGGCGATTCGCGCCGCCCAGGCCGATCGCGAGACGATGGTTCCTGCCTTCATGCGCACGCTCGATGATTTCCTGTCGCTGGAAGGGCCGGCCAACCCCGACGCGCTGTTCTTCATTTTTCATCTGCTCGGCGAGTGGCGCGAAAAATCGGCCTACTGGCCGCTGGCGGTTTTCCTGCGCTTGCCGCCCGACGTGCTCGATAGCATCCTCGGCGACAGCATCACGATGACGAGCCATCGCGTGATGGCCGCCGTTTTCGACGGCGATCCCGAGCCGCTGTATGAGATCATCCGGGATCCGGAAGCCGACGAATACGTTCGCGCCAAGATGCTGCAGACGATCGCCATGCTGACGCGGCGTGGCGAGCTGCCGCGCGACGCGACGGCAGCCTTCCTGCGCGATTGCTACACGCAACTCGAACCGCAGGAGGATTGCTACGTCTGGAGCGGCTGGGTCGATGCGGTGGCCTGGCTCGGATTGACCGAGCTGAAACCTCTGGTGCAACAGGCCTTTCTGCGCGGGTCGATTGATCCGGGATGGCTCGAATTCTGGGATTTCGAAGAGGATCTGCAATACTCGGTCGACCACCCCGAAGCCGAGCCGCTTCATCCAGACGGCGAACTTACCCTGTTCGGGGAGACCGTCGCGGAATTGTCCAAGTGGGTCGATCTCAACGCGCAGGCGCAGAACAAGGATACGCCTGAATGGGCCCCGGATTCCCTCGGGATGCCCGTCCGCGATCCCCTGCGCAAAGTCGGGCGCAACGATCCCTGTCCCTGCGGCAGTGGAAAAAAATTCAAAAAATGCTGCCTGACAAAGGCTTCCGAGCCGCCATCCGAAGGCGTCCCTCCTTGGGAGTCTGTTGCAGCCAACATTCGCGACCGGTAAGCCGTTTTATCGGCAGGTTTCGGATTTCAAAGCGCCTTTGCGCACTTGTCGCTATTCCGTTTCGATATCTTCGAGGCGGGTCCCGTGTCCTGCGAGCAGGCTGTCGCGCGCCTGCTCGATCCGCCGTAAAAATCGTGGATCATTCTCGAGCCTATAATCGAACCAATCTTCCTCTGATTCGAAACCAATCAGAATTCCGGCCGGCTTGCCGTGACGCGTGATGATGATCTCCTCGGTTTCGGCCTCGCGAAGATACCGAGACAGATCGTCCTTGATCTCCGAGAGTGGAACTTGTTTCACGCCGGCTTTGCGAATTGTGCGAGCCATGAGTCGGCCTCCAATTTAGCCACGATCGCCAATACTTCGACGGTCGTTTCAGTTACGTCGTAGAATATCCGTACCTCATCGACGCGTAGCCGATATTGCGGTTTGCGGAGGCCGCGCAATCGTTTGATGCGGCTTCGGCTCACTTTTCGCGGTTCATGCCGCAAATGCGTTTCGAGCGCGGTCCGTACATCGGCCCGAACGTTCGCTTTCAGCATTTTGAGGTCTTCGACGGCCTCAGGGGCCAAGACGATTTCGAACGGCATTTTAGCTAGAGTATAGCCAGATTTATCGAGCGTCAAATAGAGGTAGGGTCGACGCCACGGTTCGGACCTCGGGTTAACGGGCCTTTTGATCTGGACATTTTCTTGGATGAATGATGAATTGAATTGAATTCAATTCAATAATTGGACTCGTAGGAATGGCCGCAACAAACACCCGAACGCGCGA
Organism: Bradyrhizobium sp.; assembly: GCA_043722155.1. Lineage (GTDB taxonomy): Bacteria > Pseudomonadota > Alphaproteobacteria > Rhizobiales > Xanthobacteraceae > Bradyrhizobium. The sequence goes on along the minus strand of JAYSPJ010000810.1, from coordinate 6 downwards.
AAGATT
>JAYSPJ010000809.1:0-2462 GCA_043722155.1 Bradyrhizobium sp. | reverse complement strand
GGGCCAAAGCCCGCCGCTTTCGTTTGCCGACAGACGTTCTTTAGCTGGCCTTTCCATATCTCATCGGCGCAACGGTGGCGGCGCCGGCGGCCGGGATGGACAGGACGAAAAGCTTGTCGAACTCGTGATCCGCGATGGCATCGATCGTGAGGCCGGTGAGGCCTTTGACGATTGGCCCGATCGTATTGCTGTGACCGACGACGGCCGCGACGGTGCCGTCCGGCAGCGCTTTCACCTTGGCCACGATCTGCTGCACGTGGCCGTCGATGCCGCCTGCGCCGTCGGTGGGAACGACCACGACCTGCAGGTTCGAGCTCAGCAACGCTTTCAATGGCTCCATCGTGCGTTGCGTCCGGATCGCGTCGCTGCAATAGGCCGTTCTGATGCCGCTTTCCTTCAGCATCCGCGCCAGCAGGTTGGCCCGTTCGATTCCCGCCGGCGATAGATCATCGGCAGGAAGGGGCCTGCGGTCGGCGTGACGAAGCACGAAGACAATCATCGGGCTCTCCATGGCAGAAGTGGATCCTGGACCTTATTAATGTTCGGCGGTTACGCCGGCATAATACAACTCTTGCGCAAAATGACTGCGGAGCTTCCGTGATCGTCAGCACCGGCGGTCGGCGCGCGCCGCGCCCCGGTCGAGCCGCTGCGTCAACAGCCGCGGCGGGCCGCCGCGAGGCGGTTCGTCATGCGCCTGCCTCTGCCCCATCGCCATGATCGCGGTGCCCATCGCGGTTGCCCCGAACGTGACGACGAACCCGAACAGCAACAGCCCGAGCGCGGTGCCGGGCGATGAGTCGGCGAGGATTAGGTCGCGCAACCCCGCGGGATTGAGCGCCAGCAGGCCGCCGACAAATAGTGCCGCCACCGCCGTTCCCGCGGCGAGGTTGATCGCAAGCAGCCGGAACAGCGGCACGCGCAGGAAATTGAACATGGCGGGCTGCTGCGCTCGATCGGGTGTTTCGTTCTTCGTCATCGGTTCGCCTGCATTTGCTGCCCGAGTCTGCTTATCAGAACTCCGCGGCCGTTCGAAGGCATGCACCTTCGATGCGCCGGACAATCATGCCGCCCGGATTGCCAGTGTCGTGTCGAACGTCACCTCGAACGGATAACGATGCATTCGCAAAAGTCGTGAAGCAGTGGGCACTGGCGCATCGCGACGAACTGGAGGATAATTGGCGGCGGGCACGCGCCCGTACGCCGCTCGTCAAAATCGCGGGTATCGACGATGATTAAGGTCGCTAAAGTCAAATGTCTTGGTGGGCATCGTGTGCGCGCGACGTTCAGCGATGGTATGGCCGGAGAGTACGATTTCTCCACCATCGTCGGAGACGGCGGCCCGATGGCCGAATCCCTGCGCGATCCGGTCTTCTTCGCGCGCGGTTTCCTTGAGGATGGCGCGCCAACCTGGCCGAACGGTTTTGACGCCGCGCCCGGTTGGCTGCGCCGGGAGATCGAGGCGGCCGGCGCGCTATCTCGAGATGTGGCGGCTTAGCTGCTAACGATCGCAAGCCAGGGAATTTCCTGATGACCCAGAGCAAGAAACTTGCGACGGCCGCCTGCTTAATCCTGGCCACGCTCGCATGCCTGAGTTCACCGGCCGACGCGGCACAATGCGGCAGCACCGCCGCCGGCTTCGACGCCTGGAAGCAGGCCTTCGCCGGAGAAGCGCGGGCCAAAGGCATCGGCGCCTCGACCGTCTCGGCCCTGATGGCGACGAACTACGCGCAAGCGACCATCAATGCCGACCGTGGCCAGCGCAGTTTTTTCCTGTCGCTCGATCAGTTTCTCGCCAAACGCGGCGGGCCGACCATCGTCGCGCGCGGACGTTCGCTGAAGCAATCGCAAGGCGCGCTGTTTGCTTCCATCCAGCAGCGCTACGGCGTGCCGCCGGGCCCGCTACTCGCCATCTGGGGCATGGAGACCGGCTTCGGCAGCCAGCGCGGCAATCAGAACATGCTCGCGTCGATCGCGACGCTGGCCTATGACTGCCGGCGGTCGGCCTTCTTCACCGAGCATCTTTACGCGGCGCTGCAATTGATCGATCGCGGCGCGCTCTCGCCGGCGCAGCGCGGCTCCATGCACGGCGAAGTCGGCCAGACCCAGTTCATGCCCAAGGCTATCCTGGCCTACGGCACCGGCAATCTCGAAGTCGCGGCCAACGCGCTGAACTCGACCGCGAATTTCCTGAAGGCGCACGGCTGGCGCGCGGGTGCCGGCTACCAGCCGGGCGAGCCCAATTTTGCCGCCATCCAGGCCTGGAATGCCGCGGGTGTCTATCAGAAGGCCATCGCGCTGATGGGCCGCCAGATCGACGGCGGCGAGTGAGGCCGGGGCCGGCGCGAGCGTAAATCAAGTTACCGCTGTCGTCCCGGACAAGCGAGCAAAGCGAGCGCAGATCCGGGACCCATAATCACCGGCGGTCCTTGTTGAAGCGAAGCCGTCGATCATTCCGCCTTAAC
>JAYSPJ010000808.1:0-2316 GCA_043722155.1 Bradyrhizobium sp. | reverse complement strand
CAGGCTGCGCTGCGCTACGCCTTCCCCGCCGACTTACCTGGCATACCTCTCGCTCAGGGCTATCACGTCAAATCTGTACATTTGAATAGATTTAGACGTACTCTGCTATCGAATGACTGACCGATTCAGTTCGCACCGACCCTGCCGCATGGTTCTGGTCTCCCGAGGTTGCGATCCGTCATACCCGTCAGTGAACGCCAACTTGCTTACCTCTGGAGACAACATGAACCGTCAAACCCGCATCCTTGCGTCGAGCGCCATTGCACTGGCCCTGTCCGTCGCCGCCGCCTCGCAAGCTGCCACCATCAGCCTTACCGGCACCATCCGCGACTTCACCCCTTCGACGAGCCCCGACTTCGAGACCTTCTGCTGCAGTGCGCAAAACGGCATGGTGCAGACCACCCTGGGCGGCGACGGCAAGCCCGTCCTGGTTCCTGGCGCCCCCTACGCGACCAGCGCCGCCACCTTCAACCAGTGGTACAACGACGTTCCCGGGGTGAACCAGAGCACGACGCACACCATCGTTCTCGACAACGGTCTTGGTGCGACCACCGGCGGCGTGTACAGCTACAGCAACTCGTCGTTCTTCCCGATCGACGGTCAACTGTTCGGCAATTACGGCGGCTCTGGCCACAACTTCCACTTCACCTACGAACTCGCCACCACCTTCACCTACGAGGGCGGCGAGAATTTCACCTTCACCGGTGACGACGATGTCTGGGTGTTTATCGACGGCAATCTCGCGGTCGACATCGGCGGCGTGCATGGCGCCATTTCCAAGAGCGTTGATCTCGACTCGCTCGGCCTGACCGTCGGCGACGACTACGACTTCAAGCTGTTCTTCGCCGAGCGCCACACCACGGCGTCGAACTTCCGCATCGATACCTCGATCCAGCTGCAGCCGGTGCCGGAACCTTCCACCTATGCGCTGATGGCCGCAGGCCTCATGGGTGTCGGTGTTCTGGCCAGCCGTCGTCGCAAGCAGCAGGCGGCCTGAAGCACGAAGTCCCACTGGCAATGTAGTTGTGTTATCCGCAGGCCCGGAGCGATCCGGGCCTGTTGTTTTGTGGCATCCACAGGGTTTCCCGAGGAATGCCGCGCACCCTCGAGGGGGAAGCCGAAGCGCAGCGCAGGCTGGCGGTGGGCGTCAATTTCCGGCAAAGCCTGACGGCGTTTACCTTTCTTTACCGTCCCGACATGCTGCGGCAAGGCCCCACCGCGACACTGGCGTCGTGCGCTGCGATCCCGCAACGCCATCATTGCCAGGAGCAACAGATGAACCGCAAACAATCCGAACCTTCCTCCAGCGTCGCCAATGTGCCCAAGCCGCGTTGGCGCATGTTCAAGTATCTGATGACCGGTGGCGTGCTCGGCGCCTTGTTCGCCGGCGGTCTGGGCCTTGCCGCCAACGCCGGCGCCATGCCCTGGTCCGGGCCGGGATGCCGCATGGGCATGTTCGGAGGTCTCGGACATCACGGCCCGATGAATCCCGAGGAGATGCGCGCCCGCCTGGAGTTCGGTACCGACTGGATTCTCGACAAGGTGGAGGCAACCCCGGCGCAGCACCGCAAGCTCGCAGATGGCGAGCAAGTTCGACCGGCGTCCGTGACGCCGGCAATCCGTGCGCGAGCTCGCCGGTCGGTGCACCATCACGGCTGACCGGCACGCCGCAGACTGCTCGACGTCATGCTGCCGGATCGCGACGGCTTCGACGTGTGTCGCGAAGTGCGCGCCACGTCGTCGATCCCGGTATCGATGCTGACGGCGCGGGGCGAACCCGCCGACCGCATCGTCGGGCTCGAATTCGGCGCCGCCGACTACCTGCCGAAGCCGTTCGAGCCGCGCGAGTTGCTGGCACGGTTGCGGGCGATCCTGCGTCGCGGCCCATCGCTGGCGACGGCACCACGCGAGCAGTTGAGCTTCGGACGCCTCACCATCGATCGCGACACGCGCGAAGTGCACATCGACGCCGCCGTCGCGCCGCTCACCGGCTACCAGTTCGATCTGCTCTGGTTGCTCGCCAGCAACGCCGGACGGGTGCTGTCGCGCGATACGTCGATGGAGCGGCTCCGGGGCTACGATGCCGAGGCCTTCGACCGCAGTCTCGACGTGCATGTCTCGCGCATCCGCGCCGCCATCGAGGACGATCCGAAAACCCCGCGCCGCATCCTGACGGTGCGTGGCGCGGGTGACCTGTTCGCCCGCGCAGACCTGATGCGCCGTCTCTATCTCCAGATCTACCTGGCGTTCGTCGGGGTGCTGTTGCTGTTCGGCGCGCTCATGGCCGCCGTGTGGTGGCTGATGCCCGATGGGTCG
>JAYSPJ010000807.1:0-4381 GCA_043722155.1 Bradyrhizobium sp. | reverse complement strand
CAACTATTGCCGCTTAATCCAGCGAACCGCCGTATACGGACCCGTACGTACGGTGGTGTGGGAGGGGAGGAGCCGCGAGGCTCCCCCCTATCCCGATTTGTCGATTGCCCGCAAATCAATCCCGTCAGAGTGATTCGCAGCCGCCGGATTCGAACAAGAGATGTCTCGAGATAGCCGGAGTTTCATCCGTACGACTACGGATTTAGCGGGTCCCAACTAGTTGTCGGAATGCAACACCTGCCGACAACATCTCACGAAACGGCCATAACGCCTAAAAAGGCGGCAGATGCTTGTCATTTTTGCTTCTCACAATCCCTGGTGCGTTCCAGATTGCAGTCAGGTTAAGGAATTTGCTTGCAGTCGGTTACCGCTCGTCCCTGGGGGCTCCGGAACTGGACTGTTTTAACGGTGATGGGGATCGTCATGAGGAAGCTAGTCTTGTTAGCAACGGCGCTGGCAATGGTATCGGGTTCGGCTCTCGCGGCGGACATGCGCGTCAAGGCCGTCAAGGCGCCGCCGCCGCCGGCCTTCGATCCCTGGGATATCGCCTTCGGCAGCTCGATCACGAACGACTACATCTTCCGCGGTATCACCCAGTCCAACCACAAGCCGTCGGTCTCCGCCTATTTCGAACCGCGCTACAACGTCACCAAGGACGTCCAGCTCTACATGGGCCTCGCCGGGGCGAGCATCTCCTTCCCGAACCGTGCCGCGGCTGAAATCGACATTTACGGCGGTATCCGCCCGACCATCGGCATGTTCGCCTTCGACTTCGGTGTCTGGGGCTACCTGTATCCCGGCGGCCAGTGCTTCGGTTCGCAGAACACCCTGTTGCAGGGCAATTGCGGCGGCGACATCGACTTCTCGCAGGGTGCAATCGGTCTGCCGATCAACGGAAACTTCGCCAAGAAGCGCATGAGCTTCTATGAAGGCTATGCCAAGGTCAACGTCACCCTCAACGACATGTTCGCGGTCGGCCTGAACGAATACTACTCGCCGAACTTCATGAACCTCGGCGCCTGGGGCAACTACGCTTCGATCACAGGCAAGTTCACCGCCCCGAGCTCGACCTTCGGCTCCAGCGGCGTCGGCATGTACATCTCCGGCGAGTTCGGCCGCCAGTGGCTCGGAACGTCCGACCGGTTCTACGGCATCGCCGGCGATCCGCTCTATGCCAACGGCATCAAGGAGCCGAGCTACAATACCTGGAACATTGGCGTCGGCTTCACCTACAAAGTGTTCACGCTGGACGTCCGCTACTCCGACACCAACCTGTCGAAGGGTGATTGCAACGCCTTCACCAGCGATCACACCGCCACCCAATCCAGCGCGGCCTTCGTGACGCCCATCAATGGCGGCGCCAATGCTACCACGGCGTTCGGCTCCGGCTGGTGCGGCGCGGCCGGCATCGTCAAGCTGTCGGCTGACCTGACCGCGATGACCAACCTGAAGTAAGTCCTTCTCTCGAGACGTTAAGGGGCGGCAGAGCGATCTGCCGCCCCTTTTTGATTGGGTCCGGTTCGCGCCGGTGCTTGCAGGCGCGGTGGCTGCCGACCGCGTTTGCTATCTGGCAGCGATGGATCCCGCGCCGGCCATGGCCACGGCGCGGGCTATCAGCGCCGGCGCCGGCAGCATCGTCCAGCGCCTGTCGTTATGAAGGCCTGGCGTTCTCGCCGCCTTCCTGCAGCGCAAATGCATCGCCGTCGCGGGCCAGCGCGACGTTGCGCTGGTGGAAGGCCTCGAGCGTCGAGCGATGGCCGATCGAAACAATCGTGGTTGCCGGCAATTTTTCCCTGAGCAGACCATACAGCGCCGCCTCGGAAGGTTCATCGAGCGAGGCCGTTGCTTCATCGAGGAACAGGTATTGCGGCGCATGCAACAGCGCGCGCGCGAGCCCAAGGCGCTGTTGCTCGCCGAGCGACAGCATCCGGTTCCAATGAGCGTGTTCGTCGAGCTGAGACGCGAGCCTCGGCAATCCCACCGCTTCGAGCGCATGGCCGATCTGAGCGGCCGTAAACGACCCTTCCTGGCCGGGGTACTCGACCGCCCCGCGCAGCGATCCGACCGGAAAATACGGTCGCTGCGGCAGCATCATCAAGGTCGCCTGCGCAGGAATGGCGATGGAGCCGGTCCCGAACGGCCAGATGCCCGCGATCGCCCGGAACAGTGTCGACTTGCCCGAACCGGACGGGCCGGTGACCAGTGTGCGCTCGTGCTTGCGCAGACTGAATCCGTCCGCCGTCACCAGCGGCCTTCCGTTAGGCAATTGGACAGCCAGCCCTTTGAGGTCGATGCCGCCGTCCCCGGCCGCCGCGACGACGTGAATTCTGTCGTCGCGTCTCGCCAACTCGGTCGCAGCCGCAATCCCCGCCTCGAACCCGTCGAGACGGTTCACCACCGCCTGCCATTCCGCGAGCTGGCGATAGATGGTGATGAAGAACGACAACGCGCCCTGGACGCTCGAAAAAGCCGATCCGGTCTGCATCATGCCGCCGAGCTGGATTTTCTCCGCGAAGTAGGCCGGGGCCACCAGGATGTAGGGAAAGATCACCGAAGCCTGCGAATAGCTGGCGGTGAACGCCGTCAGTTTCTTGGTGCGGGACATAATGGCGAGCCAGTTCTCGACCACGCGTCCGAACCGAACCAGCAGGCGGTCGCGCTCGGCCTCATCGCCGCGCAGCAGCGCGATTTGCTCGGAGTTTTCCCGTACCCGCACCAGGCTGAAGCGAAAATCCGCCTCGTACTGCTGCTGCCGGAAATCGATCCCGACCAGCGGCCAGCCGATCAGATGGGTCAGGATGGTGCCGAGGACCGAATAGACCAGCGCGCCCCAGACGAGATACCCGGGAATCGCGAAATCCTGCCCGAACAGGTGCAGCGGCGCGGCGTTGGAAAGTCCCCAAAGGATCACCACAAAGGACGCCAGCGTGACGATCGAGCTCAGCAGACCGACCCCGATGTTGAGCGTCCGTTCGACGAACAGTTTGACGTCGTCGGTCATGCGCTGATCGGGGTTGTCGGCGGCGTCGCCCTGAAGCTGCATCCGGTAATGGTTGGCCCGATGCAGCCATTCACCGAGATACTGCGCGGTCATCCAGCGCCGCCAGCGGATCTGCAGCCACTGATTGAGGTAGAGCTGGTAGACCGCGATAACCGTGTAGATGGCGGCAAGGATGCTGAAATAGATAATCTCGGAGACGAAGGTGTCCCAGTTTCGCTCCTGCAGCGCATTGTAGAAGCGGCTGTTCCATTGATTGAGCAGGACCGTGATGCCGACGATGGCAAGCTCGGTGGCGATCACCGCCGCCAGCAGCGCGCGGCCGGCCCACTTGTCCTCGGAACGGAAATAGGGAGCGGCGATCCGCCACACAGTCGCGAGCGTCGAGCGGATATTGTTCACAGATCAACGTCTCCGGGGAATGGCCCTAAGGGCCTGAGAAAACGGTAGAATCGAGATTTGCTAGACTAAAGTCTCAGGTTTCTGCCTGTCGCGGTCAACCCTAGCATGGGCGCCGCGGCGAGGGGCGGGGAGCCCTCGGACTTCGCGAGGTTGTGAGCGGATTCCGGCATTGGGCGTCGGTGCGCCGATTGGCGGCCGATCTGGCCAATGTCGCGCGCATTGATTAGAACGACGCTGGTTTCACCTGCCGCGACATTTTCGAGAGGCTTCATGATTTCAGCGCCCAGAATTTTGAAGCGGGCCGCTGCAGTGGTCCTGGTTCTGGCCACGGCGGCCTTGAATGCCGGCCCGGCTCGCGCCGATGACGGCTTTCCGTTCGGGCTCGAGATGACGCTGGACGCGGCGCGTCAGCCTGGATCGAAGCGGCTTCCGACACTGGATATCGGCGATGCCGGCGAGGTGATCCTCGAGTTGTGGTGCAAGGGCGGCAAGGGCCAGTTTTCGGTGGCGGGCAATACCGTGATTTTCGTCGCGGGGCCGCTGCAGGATCGTTCCTGTCCGCCGGCGCGGGCGCAGGCCGACGATGAGCTGGTCGCCGCCCTGAGCGAGGCGGCGACCTGGAAGCGGCAGGGCGATCTCGTGTCGTTCATCGGAACCAGGCCGCTGCGCTTCCGCATCAATACCAATTGAGATCGCCTGCTAGACTAGTCCTCGCGCAGGATCATGTCGGCGCAGGCGCCGCCAGCCTGCACCACGCCGGTGTAGCCGCCGAAACCGGCATAGGCTGACGCCAGGTATAGACCCGGTACCGCCGTGCGCGGCGAGCGGTCCACGGTCTGCCCGATCGATCGCGGCGGCGTCGGCGCAAATCCATAGACCGCGCCGTCAGGCGCATTGAGATACTGCCTGACCGACAACGCGGTATTGAACGTCGACGCGACCACGCCGTCGGCGAGGCCGGGATAGAGCGAATCCAGATAG
>JAYSPJ010000806.1:0-9546 GCA_043722155.1 Bradyrhizobium sp. | reverse complement strand
CGGGTACTCTTTCACGAGCTTTTCGACGAGAAGAAGCGGTTTTGCTTCGCCGCCTTTCGAACCGTCACCCCCGGGCTTGACCCGGGGGTCCATCACCTTTGATGGAGACTCCAGCGAAGAAAGATGCATGGCCGGGTCAAGCCCGGCCGTGACGGTTGTTGGGTAGGACGAGACCGGAGCCAGCTTCGCCGCCTCCTCCTCCGGCAACAGGTCGCGCAGCGAGACGCCGATCCGCGGCGTCGCGCGCATCAGCTTCTTGGTGTAGTCGTGTTGGGGATTGGCAAAAATATCCGCCGACAGCGCGGTTTCGACCACACGGCCCTTTTCCATCACCACCACGCGGTCGCAATAGGCCGCGGCCAGTCCCAGATCGTGGGTGATCAGGATCGTCGACATGCCCCGGCTTCGGGTCAGTTCGACGATCAGGTCCATCACCGCCTTCTGCGTGGTGACGTCGAGGCCGGTGGTGGGCTCGTCCGCGATCAGGAGCTGCGGATTGCAGGCCAGCGCTAGCGCGATCACGACGCGCTGGCACATGCCGCCGGACAGTTCGAACGGATAGGCGTGGTAGCGCTCGCGCGGGCGGGCGATCTTGACCGCCTCCAGCGCCTCGATCGCCTTCTCGCCGCGGTCGCTGGCGGCGGCCTGCACGTGCTGGCGCAGCACGTCCTCGATCTGGTCGCCGACCTTGCGGATCGGATTCAGCGCCGCGCGGGGATTCTGGAAGATCATCGAGATTTCGCGACCGCGCAAATCGCGCATCTGGTCTTCGGTCGCGTTCCTGACGTCGATGCCGGAGAACATCACCGAGCCCTCGGCGATCGTGCCGGCGCGGTCGAGAATCCGCATCACCGCGTAGGAAGTGACGGACTTGCCGGAGCCGGATTCGCCGACGATACCGAGCGTCTCGCCTTTGGCCACCGTGATGTTGACGTGCTCCACCGCTTTCACGATGCCGCGGCGGGTGACAAATTCCACCGTGAGGTCGTTGACGTGGAGCAGCGGTTGCGCGGTCATGACGTGATTCTCATGTCCTTCGCTGCGGGTCGACGATGTCGCGCAATCCGTCGCCGAGCAGGTTGAAACAGAACACCGCGATCATCAGGGCGAGGCCCGGAAACAGCGCGATCCACCATTCGCCCGAGACCATGAAGCCGGCGCCTTCCGCGACCATGATGCCCCATTCGGCGGTCGGCGGCCGCACCCCGAGCCCGATGAACGACAGACCGGCGGCGTTGAGAATGGCGTAGCCCATGGTCAGCGACATCTGCACGATCATGATCGGCATGATATTCGGCAGAATGTGCACCAGCAGAATCCGGAACTCGCCGTTGCCGGACAGCCGCGCCGCCTGCACGAAGCCGGCGTCGCGCCGCACATTGGCCTCGGCGCGGGCGACGCGGGCGTAGAGCGGGAAATTCACGATCGCGGTGGCGATGATGATGTTCTGCACGGTGTTGCCGAGCGCGGCGACGATGCCCATCGCCAGCACGAACAGCGGGAACGCCATGATGGTATCGGCGATACGGCCGACGATGCGATCGGTCCAGCCGCCGAAATAGCCCCCTGCAATACCGGCGAGACCGCCCATCAGGAACACCAGCACCACCGACGCGACGGCGATGAAGGTGTCGAGCCGTGTCGCCACGATGACGCGGCTGAAAATATCGCGGCCGAGCTGGTCGGTGCCGAACCAGTGCGCCGCCGACGGCGGTTTCAGGGCCACCGCGGTGTTCGAGGCCAGGGGATCGTAGGGAACGATATAGGGGCCGAACAGCGCCGCGAACAGGATGACGACCAGCAGACCGAACGCGAACGCGGTGACGCGGTTCTCGCCGAGCACATAGCGGGTATGTTCGAAGATGGCGGTGAGGCCCGAGGTGCGCGCGGGACCAGCGGGTTCGACGGCAGGCGCAACGCTGCTCATATTTCCCACCTCACCCTTCCAGCCTGACGCGTGGATCGATCACGCCATAGAGAATGTCGATCAGGAGATTGAGCAGCACGTACATCACCGCCATGGTCAGCACGAACCCCTGTACCGGCGCGAAGTCCGACGAGATGAGGGCTTCCACGGCATAGGAGCCGATGCCGGGCCAGGCGAACACCTTTTCCACCAGCACGTTGGCGCCGAGCAGGAAAGAGAACACCATGCTGAGCGTGGTGATGACCGGCAGCATGGCGTTGCGGAAGGCGTAGGTGACGATGACGGTACCGGGCGACAGGCCGCTGGCGCGCGCGGTGCGCACGAAATCCGACGACAGCACCGCCAGCATCGAGGCCCGCGTCATTCGCGCGATCGGCGCCAGCGAGAACACCGCGAGCGTTGCCGCAGGCAGGATCAACTGGCTGAAGGCGGAGCGGAAGGTTTCAGAATCGCGCGCGATCAGGGCGTCGATCAAATAGAAACCGGTCACCGGCGGCGGCGCGCTGTAAAACACGTCGAGCCGCCCCAGCGGCGCGGGTGACCATCCCAGCCTGAAATAGAAGACATAGACCAGCACCAACCCGGTGAAGAACACCGGCAGCGAGACGCCCGCCGTCGTCGTCACCCGGCAGAGATGATCGATCCACGAGCCCGGCCTTGTCGCCGCGAGTACGCCGAGCGGAATTGCGATCGCGATCGAGACGACGAGGCCGAGCAGCGTCAATTCGGCCGAGGCCGGCAGGCGATTGCGGATTTCGGTCGCGACCGGCTGGCCGGTCGTGAGCGAGTTGCCGAAATCGCCGTGGGCGAGATCATTGGTATAGCGGAAGAACTGCTCGATCAGCGGCTTGTCAAGGCCGAGCTTCTTGCGGATCTGCTCGACCGCCTCCTTGGTCGCGGCAGGACCGGCGAAATACGCCGCGGGATCGCCGGGCAGCGCGCGGGTCAAGAGGAACGTGACGATCACGACTCCGATCAGACTCGGGATCGCGAACATCAGCCGCTTGCCGATCATGGTCAGCATGGCATGGCCCTCGCGGGCCACGCGAATGGCGAATGGCGAATGGCGAGTGGAAAACCATCGCTGCGCTCTTTCACTATTCGCTACTCCCTATTCGCTATTCGTCACTTTCCATCCGCCCGCTCACGCCTTCACCAGCGCGCGGTAGTCGAGCCTTCGGTGGAACCAGTACTGATAGCCCGAGACGTTCTTCTGCATCGCGACGTTGACGTAGGGCTGGTAGAGCGGAATGCGCGGAATATCCTTGAACGCCAGGTCGACGAAGCCTTTGACGTCTTTCTCGTAAGCCGCCTTGTCGCCGACCGCGACGGCGTCGACGGCGCCATGGATGAAGTCGTCCATCGCCTTCGACTGGTAGCTCATGGTGTTGAAGATCGAATTCTTGCCGTCGTAGCACCAGATGAAGAAGTACTCTGGGTAGTCGAGCCAGCCGGAGAACACGTTGGTGTAGAGCGGCAGCACCTTCTTGTTCAGCTCGGTACGCCAGTTGGCGCCCGGGATCTTGTTGATCGTGGTCTTGATTCCGATCTGGCCGAGGCTCTCCTGCACCAGCACGCAGAGCGGTTCATTGACGCCGGCAAATCCGAGATCGAACGACAGCGTGGTCTCGAAGCCGTTGGGATAGCCGGCCTCGGCCAGCAACGCCTTGGCCTTCTCGATATTGGTGACGAATTTGGTCGGCTGCGGCCATGCCACCTCGGTCGGCGCATCGGCAGCCGCGCCGAACATCGGTTTGGCGAGGCCGAACAGCACCGCATCCATGATCTTCTGATAGGGGATCGCGCAGGCGACCGCTTCGCGCACCTTCGGATTGTCGAATGGCGGGATCTTGACGTTCATGCCGATGTACTGGACGCCGTTGGAATACGGCACCGACATGATGTTGAGCTTGCCGCCACCCTTCAACTCGACGAAATCCTTGTTCGGCAGGTCGTAGGAAATATCGGCGTCGCCGCGCTCCAGCAACGCGCGGCGGTTGCCGGCCTGCGGCACCATGCGCCAGATCACGCGCTTGACCTTGGGCATGGGACCACCGACCCAGTCGTCATTGCGCTCCAGGATCACTTCGGTGCCGGCGGTCCATTTCGTCACCTTGTAGGCGCCGGAGCCCGCGGTCTGCTGTTTGGTATATTCGAGGCCCCACGGGTCTTTCTCGCTGGCGTTCTTCTTCACCAGTTCGGAATTGATCACGCAGGGCACGATCACGGCGAGATCGGGAATCGTCAGGCGGTCCTTCTTGGCGAAATCGATCCGCACCGTGTTGTCGTCGACCACGACGAACTGCTCGGTCTTGGTCAGCGAACCCGCGCCCATCTGGAAGGTCGGGAAGCCGCCGACGCTGACCGCGCGGTCGAGCGACCATTTGACGTCCTTCGCCGTCACCGGCGCGCCGTCGTGAAATTTTGCGTTCTTTTTCAGCTTGAAGGTCACCGACATGTCGCCGACCTTCATGTCTTCGGCGAGTTCGGGCTTGAACTTGTCGCGGTCGTAATACGCCACGCCGTCGGGACCGCTTTTCATTTCGTGGCTGATCAGCCGGTCATAGCAATTCCACGACACCTCGTAGCCGGGCACGTTGGTGCCCACGCCGTGGATGTCGAGATTGTTGGGGCCGCTTTCCGAGACGATCAGCAGCGTCTCGGAGCGGGCGTCCGCCTTGGCGGCGGACCAGATCGCCGGCGCCGGCACCATGGCGCCCGCCGCAACCCCGGTGACAGATTTCAGAAAATCGCGACGCTTCATGTGATGCTCCAAAGCAGAGGGAAACGGCTTTGGAACCGGCATCGCAAGGTTCGTGCCAAATCTTAACGGAAGGCTAGTATCGAGTTAAACTCATGATCTAACAGTGGAACATTGAATTTTCGGCAGCGAGGCCATCCCGCATCAGGAAGCCGCATTGCATACAAAGGAGCGCGCTTGCCTTCAAAATAAGCAGGCATTTTCAGACGCTTCTATTGTTGGGCGGCGCGATCCTGCCGCTTGCCATCAGGTCGGCCAGAGCAATTCCTGCAATTGGTGGAGATCGCCGGCTCTCTGCTGCCAGCCCTCGATGCAGATGTGCCCGATAGGATCGCTGAAGCGGTGCAGCAGAAGCAGCGCCATGAGCCGGCGCTTCAAGGTGAAATCGATATCCGGGCGGGAATAGCCGAATCCCTCGAACAGGCTGCGAACGCGACGCGGCATCCCGGCGGTCATGAAGGCGCTTGGACCCAGCAAGTCGTATTCGCTCCTTCCCGTCATCACGTCGCCGAAGTCGATCAGCCCCGAAAGCCGCCAGTCTCCGTCGTCGCAACTCAGCAGAAAATTCTCCGGGATGTATTCCCCGGTCAGGATCACCGGCAGCGCGTCCAGCGCCACCAGCGCCTCGGCGTCCGCGAGCAGATCATCCAGCCCGTCGAGAAATTTTGGCGGCAATCCGAGGCGCTGATGCCTGGCCCGGCATCCCGCGATTTGCCGGGCCATGAACAGCGGCCAGCCCGGCTCGATGCGGGCGAGGTCGCCGACCGGGACGCGCTGCACTTGCGCAATGGTCTCGCCGATCTGAGCCAGCACGCGCTCCTTCTGATCCTCCGGCAACCCCGGCCACGATTCGGTACCCGGTACGCCGGACAGGCGCGTGATGACGAGATACGGCCACTGGTCGCGTTCGCCTTCGAGCACGATTTCCGGAATCGGGACGCTGAGCCGTCCGCGAAGCCGCGCCAGCGAGATCCGTTCCGACACGAATTGGCTGCGCAGCAATGGCGGAAAGATCTTCAGGATCAGCCTGTCATCGAGTCCGACGACGAGATTGGTCCCGGTCGAGAAAACCCGCGGATCCGCATGCGGCAATCCGTGACTGCGCGCGATATCGAGCGCCGCCGGCAGGCATTGCAACGCGTCGGCGCGCCATGCCTGGAAGGTCTCGAAATTCGAAAGACTCGGTAGTGAGCTCATTAATGGCAAATGCTTTCGGGGAAGGCGATACAGTTCTCGCTCGACAAGCCGAGCAACGACATCTCCGCCACCAAACTGTGCGCCGCGACCGCCAGATTAATCCAGTCGAAGGGAAACGCGAACCCTGCGCCAGCAATCCGGATTCGCCATCGCCCTGCCGGATAGCAAGCCAAATCAATACGGGGTAGCCTGATAGCCAATGGTAACGCTGCCCTTGTAAGAACCGCTCGGGTGCAAATATTCGCAGATGATGCGGATCTTCACCAAACGGCCGTAGCTCAAATAATAAGGCGGGCCATCCCACAAGTCATGGGTATCTGTCGTCTTGTCGAACCTGACAATCGTCGCTGTAATCTTTAGCGTCGACGATCCAGCGCCCCCATCGGGAGGTGGTGCGGTGCGCACAAACCGAAGATAAAAATCCTGAGGCAGATCGAACAACTCTCTTTCGATGTTCGTGGTGCCGACCGGACACTCAAAATCCCATTTTACGTCAGTCATTCAAAACGCCTTTCAAAAAAGTAATCGAAACATTCTTCTCAGCAGTAAGACCCATCGGCAGTTGCGTCGAAATAAACGCTGGCCCGCCTGATGAAGCGAAGTACCACAGACGCGGGGGGCAGTTCCATTGCTACCCGGTATCGAGAGGGGCTGCGTAAACCGGGCGCAAAGTCCCCCTACCGGTCCGGATTCGCCCGCTCGAACTGACGCAGCAGCCGGTTGCCGCGCTCGACGGCGGAATCCAACGCTTCTTTCGTGGATTTTTTGCCGCTGAAGGCCTGCTCCAGTTCGTCGTCGATCACGCCGCGGATCAGGACGAACGAACCGAGCCGGACGCCGCGCGAATTTTCGGTCGGCGCCTTCTGGGTGATCTGCTCGATCGAGATCGCCGCACCTGGATTGCGGTCGTAGAAACCCTGCGCCCGGGTCAGATCGAACGCCGCCCGGGTCACCGGCAGATAGCCGGTGTTCTGGTGCCAGGCGGCCTGAACCTCCGGCTTGGACAGGAAGGCGAAGAATTTCGCCACGCCCTTGTATTCGGCGCGCGGCCGGTCCCGCAGCACCCACAGGGTCGCGCCGCCGATGATGGTGTTCTGCGGCGCGCCTGCAACGTCCGGCCAGTACGGCAGCATGCCGTAGCCCACCTCGAATTTCGAATTGGCCTTGATGTCGGCGCGCGTCGCCGAGGAGCCCAGGAAGATTCCGCATTCGCCCTTCTGGAACCGCGGCTCCGCGGTTTGCGCCCGGCCACTGTAATCGAACACCTTGGTGGTCTGCCATTCGGCCAGTTGCGCGATATGGCGCACCATCACCGGATTGTTGAAATCAAGCTCGGCGTCGAGACCGCCGAAGCCATTGGCCCTGGTCGAGATCGGCAGATTGTGGAACGCGGAAAAATTCTCGACGTTGATCCAGGAAGGCCAGGAAGTGGTAAATCCGCAAACCGCGCCGGACGCCCGCAGTTTCTTCGCGGCCGCGCCGACCTCCGGCCAGGTCTTCGGCGCCATTTCGGGGTCGAGGCCGGCGGCACGGAACAGGTCCTTGTTATAGTAAAGGATCGGCGTCGAGGCGTTGAACGGGAACGACAGCATGTTGCCGGCGACGTCGGCGTAATAGCCGGTGACCGCCGGAAGATATGCCGCCGGGGAGAACGCCTCGGATTCGTTTCGCATCAGTTCGTACACCGGATAGATCGCGCCTTTCGCAGCCATCATGGTCGCGGTGGCGATTTCGTTGACCTGAACGATGGTGGGCTGGCTGCGCGAGCGAAACGCAAAGATCGCCGCCGTCACGGTTTCGGTGTAATTTCCCTTGTAGCTCGGCGCGATCCGGTATTCGGATTGCGACGCGTTGAAATCCGACGCCAGCTTTTCCAGCTGCCGGCCGAGTTCGCCCGACATCGCGTGCCACCACATGATCTCGGTGACCGCCCATGCCGGGGACGCCAGCGTGAGCGCCGCGGCAACGGCCGCGAGCTGCAAAAACCTCAGAGCCGAATTCACCACATGACCAATCTAATCCGTGGCGGCCGAAACGCCGCTCTCGCGCGTGATCGGCCCTCAATAAGACCCCGCGCCGGCGGTTTCAATCCGCAAAGCTCCAGCGCAGCGCACCATTGACGCCCGCCGTGGCGCTGGCAGGATGGCCATCGCTCGCCGGCATCTGCTAAATTGGGTTGAACCTTTCTTCCCAGCCGCCGACACCATCATGAGGGGATCAGTTTGCCTGTGTACAGCCGCGCCGGCCTTCCGCGGACCGTAGCACCCGTTGTTGCGCTGTCGTTGACGGCGGCCTCGACGGGCGCGGCCGCGCGGGAATTTCGCGTCCGCGGTATCCGGAGCGAAGATTGTCCGACCGTACAGGCGCTGCCGACCGTGGATGCGCTGCGCGACACGGGCCGCATGATTGCGGAGAACAGTGGCGGACGCCACCAGAGCCAGACCGGCACCGGCGCCATCGACCTCGATCGCAGCAATGTCGCGACGATCGGCCACGAAATCCCCGGCGGCTTCGCATCCAACGGATCCGTCGGCCCGGGGTTTTGGGATTCCGGGGCTCGATCGATCTACAACAGCGTCAGGTTCGAAGCCGCGATGCCCGGAATCGATGCAAAAGCGCCGCGCGATGCCGCAGCGGCGCGGCTGATCGAACGAATTCGCAAGATGGAGTGAACTGGCCTTGGCAATGCCGCGGCACGACGAAACCATGGAGCGGCCGGCGGGGTTCGCCGCGCGGGGCCGTGCCCGCATCGTCGGGCTGGTCCGCGCGGTGCCGATCCGCTGGCGCATCCTGTCGATCGCCGCGCTGAATTCGGCTGTGGTCGTGGTGCTGGCCGCCATGATCTGGAACGGCGCCCAAGTGCTCGGTTCGGCCTGGGACGACGTGCGGCAGGTGCGGGAATCCGACAAGATCCTGGCGCTGCTGGAAAGCGAAACCGGCCGACTGCAGAACCTGATCCATCGCTACATCAATCAGCCGAGCCCCGAATTGTTCGCGGAGATCCTGCTGCTGCGCGAGGCGGTGCTGGGCACACTGACCACGCGCGCGTCGACCGACCCGATGCTGTCGGGGTCGGTCGCAGAACTCGAGCGCGTCACCGACAAATTCCTCAACGGCTTCGGCGAGCTGCGCGCGGTCCAGGCGACGATCACGAAAACCTATCAGGACCAGGTGCTGGCTCCGGCCAAGGACATGGCCGGGCTGTATTCGATCATCGAAGGCGCCACCGGGCGCCGCGAGGCCCTGATCTGGCCGGCGCTGGGCAAATCCCGCGAGGCGTTCACCGCCATGCTGGTCGCCGCCAATGCCTATTATCTTTCACTGGCGACGGCGTCCGCCGAGGACGCCCGCAGGAATACCGAGACCATCGAAAAAACCATCCCGGAGATGACCGAGCTCGCCGACAACGATCTGCAGCGCATGGCGCTGCAGCGGCTGCAGGCAAGGACGGTCGCGCTGCGCGAGGGCTTTGCCAGATTGTCGGAGCAACTGGCGAATCGCACCGAACTGTTGCGCAATACCATCGACGCCAGCCAGGCCGAAGCGATCGGCGCGATCGACAATCTGTCGGTCAAGATGCGCCAGCGCGAGCAGAAGGCGCAGGCGACCTTCGACCGCACGCTGACCAGCATTTCACGCAAGGTGCTGTCGATCGCCGTGA